>JAYTXT010000118.1:0-17464 GCA_043742765.1 Gammaproteobacteria bacterium
GCAGCGGCAGTAGCCGGGCATCGAGCCCGGCGTCGGGCGAGCGGTACGCCCACTGCGCGGTCGGCGGCATCGACATGAGGATCGCATCGGTCCGACCGCCCGATTGTAAACCGAACAGCGTACCGCGGTCGAACACCAGGTTGAACTCCACGTAACGGCCGCGGCGATAGAGCTGGTACTTGCGCTCGCGTTCGCCATACGGCAGGTCGCGGCGCAGCTGCACGATGTCGCGATACGCGGCAAGATACTCGGTGCCGACGGCCCGCATGAACTCGAAGCAGCGTTCCCAGCTCATGCCGAATTCCGGCGTACCCTGGTTCAGGTCATCGTAAAAGATGCCGCCGATTCCGCGCGCTTCGCCACGGTGACGCAGGAAGAAATACTCGTCGCAAGTCTGGCGCAGCTGGGCGTACAGCCCGGCGTGGAACGGCGCGCAGGCCGCGGCGGCGGCACGGTGCCAACGCACGGCGTCTTCCTCGTAGGGCAGGTAGGGCGTGAGGTCGAAGCCGCCACCGAACCACCAGACGTCGCCGGCGCTGAAAAACCGCACGTTCATGTGGCTGGTCGGCGCCTGCGGATTGCGCGGATGCATCACCACCGACACGCCCATGGCACGGAAGGCACGGCCCGCCAGCTGCGGATTGCGCGCGGTCGCCGCCGGCGGCAGCCTCGTACCGCGGACGTCCGAGAGCGCCACGCCGCCGCGCTCGAACAGCGCGCCGTCCTCGAGCACCGCCGTGATGCCCTCGCCGGCAAGAGCATCGGCGTCACCGGTCCGTTCCCAGCGATCGCGGAGGAATTCGCGCGTGCCGTCGGCCGTGGCAAAGGCGCTGCACAGCTCGTCCTGCAGCGTGCCGAGGTAGCTGCGCACCGCGCTGCTGCGTTCCTCGCTCATGGCCTGGGTCCGTGCTGCGTCAATGCTTGACCATGACGTGGCGGACGACGCTGTAGTCTTCGGACGCGTACCGCGACAGGTCCTTGCCGGCAATCCGTTTTCCGTTAGTCAGTAATTTGGTGTTCATGGTGGTTTCTTGTTGTTAAGTTGGAACTTCGCCGTTACATTCCCAATCATAAGTGGCATACGCCATGCTGGCCATGTTCCCACAATCCGAGGAGTCCTTCGTGCATACCCAAATCCGCGCGCATGTCACCCAGTTCACCGTGGCGCTGGGATGCGCCTTGGCCACGGTCGCCTCGGCGGCGGTGGATCCGCAGCTGGCCGCCCTGGTGGCAAGCCCCGAGCGATCGGCCCCGTTCATCGCCCGTGATGCGGCGCGCCACCCGGCCGAGGAACTGACGTACTTCGGCATCCAGCCCACCATGACTGTGGTCGAGCTCTGGCCCGGTGGCGGTTACTGGACCGAAATTCTCGGCCCCTATCTCGCCACCAGCGGCCACTACTACGTGGCGCAACCGGTTGCCGGGAATGGTGAAGAGGATGAAGTCGTGACCCGCTGGAACGCCAGGGTAGCGAGCCACAAGGAGCGGATCGGCCCCATCACGCAGACCCTGTTCGGCAAAGGCCATACGGACATCGCGCCCGCGGGCTCGGCCGACCTGGTCGTCACCTTCCGCAACCTGCACAACTGGGTGGGTGACGGTTTCGCGGATGAAGCGCTCGCCGGCATCTACCGTGCCCTGAAGCCCGGCGGCATCCTCGGCGTGGAAGACCACCGCGCTCGGACCGACAAACCCCAGGACCCGAAGGTCGAGGACGGCTACCTGCGCGAGGACTACGCGATCGCGCTGGCCAAGAAGGCGGGGTTCGAGCTGGTCGGTTCCTCGGAGATCAACGCCAACCCGAAAGACACCAAGGACTGGGTTGACGGCGTGTGGACGCTGCCGCCCACGCTGGCACAAGGCGACAAGGATCGCGCCCGCTACGTCGCGATCGGCGAGGCCGATAATTTCGTGCTGAAGTTCCGCAAACCGATGCAATGATGGTCGCGCTGAGGGAGACGCCATCGACCGCGCGGCGTCACGCCATAGGTGCGCGTGAGGCCGCGAAACTCGATCGCTGCAGAAACGATCAGCGCCCGCCCATCACCGCCACGTAGTCGGTAGACCAGCGGCTGTAGGGAACGCAGCTGGGCTGGCTCTTGCAGGTCGCTTCCGGTGTACGCCAGAAATACAGCTTGTCGAACTGGTCAATGCCATTGGTCTTGCAGCCCTCGGGCCCGAGCAGTGCATTGTTGCTGCAGGCGGCCGGTACGGTCGGGAGCGACCCGAACCAGGAGGCCACGTCACCCTGCACCTTTGGCGTGATCGACCAGGAAAGCCACTTGTAGGCGCAGTTGGGATGCCGGGCCTGTGCGTACAGCATGGTGGTGTCGGCCCAACCCGTGGCGCCTTCGCTGGGGATAGTGCTGGCGACCGCCTGCTTGTTGGCAAGCAGCGTATTGACCTGGTACGACCAGGAACCGGAAACCACCACTCCTTCGTGGGTGAAATCCTCCACCTGCACGTTGGTATCGTGCCAGTAGCGCTGGATCAGTGGATGCTGCCTGCGCAACACATCGAGCGCGGCGGCATATTGCGTCTCGTTGAGTTCGTAAGGATCCTTGATGCCCAGCGCGCTGTTGTGAGCCATCAGGTAGATCGCCGCATCGGCAATGTAGATCGGGCCGTCGTAGGCCTGCACGCGGCCCTTGGCGGACTTGCCATCCGGGAACTTGCCACCCTCGAACACCACCGACCAGGAGGTCGGCGCTTTCTTGAACACCTTGGTGTTGTACATCAGCACGTTCGGGCCCCACTGGTAAGGCACGCCGTAGTGATTGCCGTCGATGAAATGCCAGGCAGCTTCCTTCAGCCGCGCATCGAGCGCGTCGTAGCCCGCGATCCTGGTCACGTCGACCGTCTGCACCGTGCCGCCACGCACCAGGCGGAGCGCCGCGTCGCCCGAGGCGGTCGCCAGGTCATAACGGCCCTGTGTCATGAGCGAAACCATTTCGTCGGAAGTACCGGCCTTTGTGACCTTGACCTTGCAGCCGGTGTCCGTTTCGAACTGCGTCACCCAGTCATAATTCTTGTCGTCCGCGCCACGCTCGATGTAGCCGGGCCAGGCGACGATATCGAGGGCCCCTTCAAGTGCGTCCGTGGCCGGTGCAGGTGCCGGCGGGGCACTGTCGCTGCAGGCGACCAACGTCATGAGTGCGGCACCGATCAAGGCCAGGCGACGATCAATCATTGCAGCTCGAAACATGGAGTTCTCCCCTGTTGTATTCGGTGGCCGCGCGCGGGCACGGTACATTAGCGGTAGTGGAAAGACCATACTGGCCCCCGGGGCACGTACCACTCGTACCCCGCACAGCGCAACCTGTGCCGGGTTCCGTGCGTCCAAGTTGCTGTCAGAGCATCATCGGCATTTAGCGAAGGGTGGATGTGTGAATTCAAGCCGTCTGGCCAGCCTGGCCGTTCTGTCATGGCTCGCGACCGGAACTGCCCAGGCGCTAACCGTCAACGGCCAGCTTGACGAGCCGGAGTGGCGGCAGGCGCAGGTTTTCAACGACTTCCGCGTCACCCAGCCCCTGACCAGGGTGCCAGCCCCGCATGCCACCGAACTGCTGATCCTGCCGCTCCCGGACGCGCTCTACGTTGGCCTGCGCGCCGAGCACCCGCGCGACCAGCGCACCCATGGTCGTTCACCGCGCGATGCCCCGATGATGGACGCCGATCCGGCGCTCCTGGTCATCGATTTTGAAGGACTCGGCAAGACGGGCTACGAATTCACCGTGACCATCAGCGGCTCGATGCGCGACAGCATCATCCTCAACCAGTCTGACCTGTCGCGGGATTGGGATGCCGACTGGAGCGCCGTAACGCATGAAGATGAACGCGGCTGGAGCGCGGAATGGCGCATCCCCTGGTCGGTGGCTCCCGAAGGCGCAGTGCATGAGGGCCAGCGGACCATCGGCATCTTCGCCGCCCGGTTCCTGAAACGCGACGCCGTCCGTTACTCCTTTCCGGCGATTGAACTGCTCGGCTCCAATTTCGTGCGTGATTTCAAACGCATTGAAGTGCCGCACTACGCCAGCCCCACGCTCGACTGGTATCCATACGTATCCTTCACGCATGACACGCTCAGCGGCGGCTCGCAAGGGCGCGCCGGGTTCGACCTGTTCTGGAAACCAGACGGCCGCAACCAGGTATCGGCGGCGGTGAACCCGGATTTCGGCCAGGTCGAGAGCGACGACCTGGTCGTGAATTTCTCGGCCATCGAGACCTTCTTCCAGGAAAAGCGCCCGTTCTTTACCCAGGGGCAGCAACTGTTCGATCTGCGCATGTCGCAGACGGGGCTGGACGTCAGCAACGGCCTGGTGAATACGCGCCGCATCGGCGCCGCGCCCGACGCCGGCACTGAAGGCGCGAGCGACATACTGGCGGCGGTCAAGTACACCGGTATCCACGGCGACCATGAGTACGGCGTGTTTGGCGCCATCGAGCGCAATTCGCAATTCGCACAAGGCCGCAGGTTCTTCGCCGGCCGCTGGCGTCACCTGCACGACGACTTCAGCCTCGGCTATCTGGGCACCGCGGCCCTGCATCCGACTCTCGGGCGCGATGCCTATGTTCATGCCCTCGACCTGAACTGGCGACCCGCCCCCGGGATAGCCTTTGCGAGCCTGGCGATGATGTCGGACATTCATGTGGACGACGGCAGCGGCACAGGCAGTACCGGCAGTCGCGGCTTCGGCGCCTGGACCCGGCTCGACTACCAGCCGGGCGGGCGCTGGCAACACCAGCTGAGCGCGACCTGGTTTGATCGTCGGCTGGATTTCAATGATCTGGGTTACCAGCAGCGCGCCGGCATCGTGGCCCTGAAATCCGACAGCCAGCTGTTCATCCGCCAATACCGTACGGGGTCGCCGGCGGACAACGGCAAGTGGCGCCTGGCGATCGATCTGCCCTACAACACCCACGGCGAGCGCCTGGTGGCGACCACCGAGTTTGGCCACGTGTTCGAGTGGCGTGGCGGCGCCAACAGCTATTTCTTCTACTACCACGAGTGGCCGGGGTTCGACGATCTGCTGACGCGCGGCAACGGGAATCTGCGCATGCCCACGCGCCACAACTGGGGCATGAATTACCAGAGCGCAACACACGGCCGGTTCCGCTATTCCGTCGGTGCGCTCGCCAGGGAACAGGGCTTCAGCTCTTACACGCGCCAGCTGCAATTCAAGCCCAAGTTCTTCGTGACCGAAAACCTGAGTCTGGATCTCGATCTGAATTATTTCGACAGCCCGAACTGGCTGATCTGGGTCGCGGGCGGCCAGGTCGGCATCTACCGGCGCCAGGAGCTCAGCAGCAATTTCAACGTCAACTGGTATCCGGCGCCGAAACAGGAACTGCGGCTGAAGGTGCAATGGGTCGGCCTGGGCGCAGCAGGAATCCAGGCTTATGACGTGGCCGCTGAGGGCACACCGCTACCAATCGACGCGCGCCCACAAGACTTCACGGTCAGTACAGTGGGTCTGCAGCTGCGCTACCGCTACGAATTCCACCCGCTGTCGGATCTATACGTGGTTTACAGCCGCGGCGGCGACGGCTCGCTGGCCGATCGCAACGCAGCGCTGCACGACCAGTTCACCCGCGCGTGGAATCAGGTCAACACCAGCCTGCTGTTCGTGAAACTGCGCTACCAGATCTAAAGGACACCCCGGCCATGTCCACTCTATTCGATGAATCCCACCGCACGCTGCAGCGCCGCTTCGATACCGAGCGCCTGGCCGACCGTATCGAGCAGCGGCTGTGCCGCGATCACGTCAACGCCGATGATCGCCTGTTCATTGAACGCCTCGACATGTTCTTCCTGGCGACGGTCGATGCGACGGGCCAGCCCACCTGTTCCTACAAGGGCGGTGATCCCGGTTTCGTCCGTGTCGCCGATGAGCACACGCTCGTGTTTCCGAACTACGACGGCAATGGCATGTACCTGTCGATGGGCAACGTCTCGGCCAGGTTGCAGGTCGGCATGCTGTTCATCGATTTCATGCGGCCGCAGCGACTGCGCGTGCACGGCCAGGCCCGCATCGTGACCGCAGATTCGATCGAACCCCGCTTCGCTGGCGCACAATTCCTGGTCAGAGTCGCCGTGCAGCAGGTATTTCCCAACTGCCCGCGTTATGTGCACGCGATGCGAGACAAGACGCCATCGGAGTTTGTGCCGCGTGCGGGCGAGCGCGCTCCGGTGCCGAAGTGGAAACGCATGGACTGGGCTCGCGACGTGCTGCCCGCGGGCGATCCGGCGCTGCAGCCGGATGCCGATTGACGGACCGCTAACCGTTGCGCGCCAGGAGTGCAGCACGCCGTGCCAGGCTCGCAACCGGCCAGTACCGCTTGCGATCGTAATACTCCGGCACCGCCGGCGTGCCCGGCGGCAGTATCACCCACGACTGCCTGGAGGCCGTGAAAATGTGGATATCCGGCGGCAACAGATCCGGATTATCGAGCGTGCCGACGCGCACGAATCGCAGCAGCGGCCCGGCGCCGGTGTAGCAACTCCACACGGCGATGCGGCAGGCCGGACAGCGCGCGATCTGCTGCCCCTTGCCGCTTGCCGAAGGCGTATCGACCCAGTCGGGCGCGCCGCTCAGCAGTTCGACCTGATCAGCTTCGATCATCGCGTTAAGCGCAAAAGCCGCGCCGGATTCGCGCTGGCACCAGCGACAATGACAGCAGTGCACGAACAGCGGCTCCCTGAGCAGCTGGTAGCGGACCGCACGGCAATCGCAGCCCCCTTCCGCCGGAAACGCTGCGGTCGTCATGGCGTGGCGCCGGCTACAGGCCCCGCGCGCCGGAACCGGCGACGCAGCGCCACGATCCAGACCACCAGCGTCAGCAGGTAAGCGCCGAGGCCAGCGCCGAAGCGGACGTTGTCCAGCACCGGCGGCGAAACGGTATTCGCGCTGACCAGCAGACCATGCACGACGCACAGGAACGCCGCCAGCATCACGCCGAAAAACTTCATGTGCCGGAGCAGAAATTCAATCGTCTGCTGCCGCTGCCCGTCGGCCAGCCAATGATCGCGGTTGGGCAGGATGATGCGGGCCTTGGGCGAGCGCAGGATCCACTCGAATGTGAAATTGACCAGCCATGGCAACAGCACCACGAACGCCAGCATGAACCGCAGGTAAAACTCGCGCGCCATGAAGCCGTTGGCCTCGCCCCCCGCACCGAAGTGAGTGGCGACCAGCGGCGGCAGATTGCGGCTGGCCTGCCAAACGAACAGCGCCGCCAGCGCGAGCAACAACACGAACGGCAGCGAGTATGCGGATTTCTGCACGGTTTCCCCGCGAGGGTTGCTTATCCGGCAGTCAGCGCGGCTATCGCCGCCTGATAGGCGCCCGGCGGTTCCTGCGCGTCGGCCACGGTGGTGTTGAGGTCGCGCAACAGCCCATCCTGCAGGCCGTATACCCAGCCGTGGACAGTGAGCTCCTGGCCGCGCTCCCAGGCGTCGCGGGCAATCGTCGTCTGGCAGACGTTGGCCACCTGTTCAATGACGTTGAGTTCGCAAAGCCGGTCGCTGGCGGCCGCCTCGCCAGTCGCGGCCGTCAGCCAGGCTTCATGTTTCTGGCGCACGTCCTGCACGTGCCGCAGCCAATTATCGCTCAGGCCGATGCGATCGCGTCGGAACGCGGCCCGGACGCCACTGCACCCGTAGTGTCCGCAGACGATGATGTGCCGCACCTTCAGGATGTCGACCGCGAACTGCATAACCGACAAGCAGTTGAGGTCGGTATGCACCACCAGGTTGGCGATGTTGCGATGGACGAAAAGCTCGCCAGGCAGGAGGCCGACGATTTCGTTCGCCGGCACTCGGCTGTCGGAGCAGCCGATCCACAGATAGGCGGGCGATTGCTGGCGGGAGAGCTTGCGGAAGAATTCCGGATCCTGCTGACGAATGCGATCCGCCCAGAGCTTGTTGTTGTCGAACAGCTGTCGGAGTTTTCGCATGCGTAGCCGCGCCAGTAAACGATAGCGGCACTGTAGCAGGAGCGTGCCCGTTACCGCCACGCGTTCCCCGGTCCGCCCGCGGGCGCGCTGGCGGCCCGGGGCCGGTCGTCAGTACAATTGCAGCCGCCCATTCTCCCCCGGCCCTGGAGCGCGATCATGCCCAGTCGCATTGCCACCCTGCTCGCCACTGCCGCCTTGCTGGTGTCCGCGGCGGCGATTGGCGGGCCCCTATATCCGCCAGTTGGGCTCGACATGTCGGCAGCCGATCCGGCGACGCGCCCCGGCGACGATTTCTTCCAGTACAGCAACGGCGCCTGGCTGGAGCGCGTGGCGATTGCCGCCGACAAATCGTTCATGACCGAGGCGCAGCGGGTTCGCGATGTCACGGAGGCGCAGTTGCATGACATCATCGAAGTCGCCGCCGCGCACGCCGGTCACGAACCCTCGACGCTCGAGGGCAAGGTCGGCGCTTTCTACAAGGCCTTCATGGCTGATGCCCGCCGCGAAAAGCTCGGCGTGCGGCCGCTGGCCACGGAACTCAAGGCCATCCGGGCCAGCGGCACGCGTGCGCAGCTCGCCACGATCATGGGCCGGTCGACGTCGGGGTTTGGCGGGAGCCTGTTCGGCGTCTATATCGACACCGACCTGAAGGACACCGCGCACTACGCGGTTTATATCTCCCAGGCCGGCCTCTCGCTGCCCGACCGGGACTATTACCTCAAGCCGGAATTCGCGCAGGAGAAACTTCAGCTCCGCGACTACGCCGAGCAACTCCTGAGGCTGTGCGGTTGGCCGGTGCCCCGGGTGCATGCCGCCGAAATCGTGGCCCTCGAGACGCGCATTGCGCAGGTAAGCTGGACCAAGGCGCAGCAGCGCGACCTGCCGAAAATGTACAACCCGTATACGCCCTCAGAGCTGCAGGCCTTTGCGCCGGGGTTCGATTGGGCGGCTTACCTCAAAGGTGCCGGCCTGGCCGGAAAACACCGCGTGATTGTCGCCGAACAAAGCGCATTTCCGCAACTCGCGCAGATTTTCGCGAAGACGCCGGTCGATACCCTGCAGGCATGGGCCGCCTACACGGCAGCCGACTCGGCCGCACCCTACCTGAGCAACGATTTCGCCGCAGCGCGCTTCCGCTTTCGCGACCAGGTACTGCTCGGCGTCAAGGAGCGTTCCGCACGCTGGAAGGAAGGGGTGAAGGCCGTGGCGGGCGGCGATTGCCTGGCCGGCGGTGCCTGCTTCGGCACGCTGAACTGGGCGGTCGGACAGCTTTATAGCGCGCGCTATTTTCCGGCTGCCACCAAGGCGAGCATCGGCTCGCTGGTCACCGAGTTGATGGCCGCCTTTCACACACGCATCGAGCATCTCGAGTGGATGGGACCGCAGACCCGCGCCGAGGCGCTGCGCAAACTCGACTCCTATGTCGTCAAGGTCGGCTATCCGGATAAGCCCCGCGATTATTCCCGCGTCGTTATTCGCGACGACGACGTGACCGGCAACGTGCGGCGCGCCGCGGCCGCGGACTGGGCTTTTTCAGTGAACCGGAGCGACGGGCCGGTCGATACCGGCGACTGGTTCATGACTCCGCAGACGATGAACGCGTACAACGGCTCGTTGCGCGATATCGTATTCCCGGCGGCCATCCTCCAGGCGCCCTATTTCGACGTCGCTGCCGATCCAGCCGCCAACTTCGGTGGGATCGGCAGCACCATCGGCCACGAGCTGACGCACGGCTTCGACGACGCAGGCCGCACGCTCGATGCCAGCGGCGCGCTACGCGACTGGTGGACGGCGGCGGACACGGCTGCATTCAAGGAACGGGCGGCTACGCTGGGCGCGCAGTACGCCAGCTACGAGCCGGTGGCAGGGCTGCACATCAACCCGGAACTGACCATGGGTGAAAATCTCGCCGATCTCGGCGGCGTGGCGATCGCGCTCGAGGCCTATCACGCTTCGCTCCGTGGCGTCGCCGCGCCGGTGATCGACGGGCTGAGCGGCGACCAGCGTTTCTTCCGGGCTTATGCACAGAGCTGGCGCGGCAAGGGCCGGGACGATTACATCCGCCAGCTCACCACCAGCGACCCGCATTCGTTCCGTAAATTCCGGGTCAACGGCGTGGTGCGCAACATCGATGCCTGGTACGACGCCTTCAACGTGCAGGCGGGCGATCGGCTCTATGTCGAACCCGGGAAGCGGGCGCGAGTCTGGTGAAACCCGCAGGGTCTCAGTGCGCCATTGCCTGGTAGTCGACCACCAGGTTCGCAAGCACCCGCACGCCAAGCTGCAGGCCGCTCTCGTCGACCTTGAAGCGCGGTGAGTGATTCGGCGCGTACTCGTCCAGGCTGGCGCCCGGCCTGCGGACACCGAGCAACACGTAGAAGCCAGGAATTTTCTGCTGGTAGAAGGAGAAATCCTCGGCCACGGTCTGTGGCTGGGTTTCCACGAGCTGGCCGGCGCCGACGACGCGCATCAGCGTCGGCACCATGCGCGCCGTGAGAGCCGGATCATTGAAGGTCACGGGATAGGCCACATCGGTGCCGATCGTGACGTCGGCCGTGGCACCCGAGGCCGCGGCGATGTGCTGCGCGGTGCGTTTCACGCGCTCCTGCACGTCGAGGCGCACCGCCGGATCGAGCGTGCGCAGCGTGCCCGTGAGCGTGACGGCATCCGGAATGATGTTGGAGCGCACGCCGCCTTCGATCTTGCCGATCGTGACCACCAGCGGCGCCTTGGTCAGGTCTTCCTGGCGGCTGACGATCGTCTGCAATCCGAGCACGATCTGCGCGGCGACGACGATCGGATCCACGCCGCTCCACGGCAGCGCACCGTGGGTCGAATGACCGTGGACCACAATCTTCAGGTCATCGACGCCCGCCATGATGCCACCGGCCCGGTAGGCCACCTGGCCGGTCTCGAATAGCGTCAGCACGTGCAGCGCGAAAATGGCCTCGGGCCTGGGGTCGTTGCTCAGCACGCCTTCCTTGACCATCAGCGCCGCGCCGCCTTCCTCGCCGGCGGGCACACCCTCTTCCGCCGGCTGGAAAATGAATTTGACCGTGCCGTGCAACTGCGGCCTGAGTTGCGCGAATATCTCGGCGACCCCCAGAACTATGCCCATGTGCGCGTCGTGCCCGCAGGCGTGCATCACGCCGACTTCCTTGCCGTCGTAGGTGCTGCGCACCGTCGATCGGAACGGGAGGTCGACTTCTTCCACGTTCGGCAGGGCATCCATTTCGGAGCGCAGCGCCACCACCGGGCCGGGCTTGCCACCTCGCAACACGCCGACGACGCCCGTTCCGGCAACTCCAGTCTGCACTTCGATGCCGAGCGCGCGCAGGTGTTGGGCAAGGTAAACCGCGGTTTCCGTCTCGCGGTTGGATAGTTCCGGGTGCTGGTGCAGGTAGCGGCGGTTCGCGATTACGTGCGGCTCAACCTGCTCGGCCAGCCGGTCGATGCCCCGATGCAGGGCGTCGAGATCCTTCCCGCCCCCAGCTGCCGCCGCCACGCTGCCCGCTGCGCACAGGCACGCGATCACGATACAGTTGGCGACGGAATATTTCATGTGCAGCTCCGGAGCTTCAGCCGCCGCGGCTGCGTAGGTCAGGGCGCGCCGACCATGCGGTCGTGCGCGACGAAAAACTTGCGCGCCAGCGCCGCCAGTTGTCCCTCGGTCGGATGATCGACGGTTTCCCAGCCGGCGATCCGCGGTGCCATCGCGGCGCGGTGTTTCTCGACGTAGTGGCGAAAATCCGCCTGGGCCTGGTGCGAGCCGGTTACCAGCACTTCCTTGATATCCGCCAGCGCATCACACACTTCACCGAAAAATTCGTGCTCGGTGCGCACCTGACTGCCATGCTGGCGGGTGTGGTGATTGTGCGCCTTGATCTTCTGCAGCTGCGTCGCAGCGGCCTCCAGGTGCAGCACCTGGGCATGTTGATGATCAATCCAGACCACAGCGTGCAACTTCGACATGGGTTCACTCCTGAACCTGGGAGCCTTTGACGCCGATTATAACCCAGCCGGCGGCACTGCCCCGACACCGTGCGCGATGACTCGTTACCAGCCGACGGCCTGGCCATCCTTGCGATGATCCGAGCCAGCACGGTAGTACCCGCTGACCGGTTTCTTTGGCGTGTCCGAGCGTTTTCCCGTTTCGCTGGCTGGCGTCGAGGTGTACAGGATCGCCTGGTAACCGCCCATGTCGTCGCCGCTACCCCGTGTGACGCTGTGCCCCTTGGCTGCCAGTTGCGCCCCCACCAGGTCGTACAGCCCGGATTCGAGCTGCAGCGAATTGCTGTCCTGAGAATGGTGGAAGCGGGCCGCATCGCTGGCGGCCTGGAGGTTGGCGCCCAGATCGATCATGTCCACCAGCACCTGCATGTGCCCCTGCGCCTGCATGCTACCGCCCATCAGGCCAAACGCCATCAGCGGCTTGCCGTCCTTCATCACGAAGGCGGGGATGATGGTGTGGAAGGGCCGCTTGCGCGGCGCGATCACGTTCGGGCTGGCCGGGTCGAGCGAAAACAGCGCGCCGCGGTCATGCAGCACAAACCCGTATCCGGGAACCGTGACGCCGGAGCCGAGCGAGTCGTAGATGCTGTAAATAAGCGAAACCATGTTTCCCCAGCGATCGGCGGTTGCGAGGTAAACCGTCCCCCCCCGGTGCTGACTCATGGTCGCGGTCGGCGCGGCGTGAACCGGATCAATACGCGAGCACAGCGTGGCCGCATACTGTTTCGAGATCAGCTTGTCAGTGGGTATGGCTCCGAAACGCGGATCGCCGTTGTAGGTATTGAGATCGTCAAAGGCGAGCTTCTTGGTCTCCACCAACAGATGCCAGTATTCGGGCGAGGTGGGTCCCAGTGACGCAAGCTCGAAGCCCAGTTTCGGCACGCAGGTCTCGAGAATATTCAGCTCTTCGAGAACCGCGAAGCCCTGCCCGTTTGGCGGCAACTCATAAACGTCGTAGCCGTGATAGTTGGTGCCCAGCGGCGTGACCCACTCGGCGTGAAACTGCGCGAGATCGGCCGCGGTCATGGTGCCGCCGAGCGCGTCGGACTTGGCGATGATGGCCCGCGCAATCTCGCCTTTGTAAAAAGCGTCGCGGCCGTGTTGCTGCAGCGACCGGAAAGCACGCGCCAGATCCCGATTACGGAAGATGCCGCCCGCTGCCGGGATCACGCCGCCCGGATAGTAGGTGCGCAGGGTATCGGAATCAGCCTGCACCTGCTTGTTGTAGGTGTAGGTATCGGCCATCTCGCTGGCAATGCGCTGCGACCAGGGGAAGCCCTGCTCGGCCAGCTCCACGGCGGGTTGCAGGACTTGCCTGAAATCCATGGTGCCGGCACGCCGCAGCAACTGAGCCCAACCGTCGACTGCCCCGGGTACATCGACGGTCAGAATGCCAAACTCGGGCATGCCGGTGGCCGCATCGAACCCCTGCGATTTCAGGCGCTCGGGCGTTGCGCCGGTTGGCGCCCAGCCGCTCGCATTGATGCCAACGAGCTTGTGTTCGCTGGCAAGATAAACGATGGCAAACAGATCGCCGCCGATTCCCGCACTGTAGGGTTCCACGACATTGAGCACCGCCGCCGCGGCGACCGCGGCATCCACCGCATTGCCACCCGCTTGCAATATCTGCAGGCCAGCCTGCGCCGCCAGGGGCTGGCTGGCGCTCACCATACCGTTGCGCGCCATGATTTCCGAGCGCGTCTGCGCCAACCAACCCTCGGCCCGGTCACCGCGCACCGCGCTGCACGCCGGCGGCAATTTCTCCGCCGACTGCCGCTTGCAGCTTGACAGCTCAAATCGCGACTGCGCACCAGCCAGGGCCGGCGCAAGAATCGCCAACAGGACTATGGAAACGGGGACTGTGAACCCGCAGCGCTTCATGCCTTTCCTCCTATCGTGCGTCTATTGGTGGGCCCGGCAGGACTCGCACCTACAACCAAGGGATTATGAGTCCCGTGCTTTCCTAGAGCAGAAGCCCCATCACTCCTGGTCAATGTTCGGCGCCGGTTGACAATCACTGACCTCCCCGGACACCGGAGAATGCGCGCGCCATCGGCTGATGGCAATCGAATCGCCCAAACCGGGTGCCAAGACTGCAGGTCCTTTGCTCCTATACCGAAAACCCTCCCGAATCCTGGCCTGCCACTTCGAATCGGCACCGCCACTTGCTGCTTCGCTCTCTGCCTATTCGAAATCATATGATTGCGCATAGGGCGGCGTGGTGGCCACTTGACGCGGATTAATATGCTCGCAGTGTGAGCGCACTCACGGTGAGCCCAGGCACAGGCTGTTAGGTTATGTGCGGAATATTCACATGCGAAACTCGGTCGCCGCAAGTGCCTTGAAAATTGTCGCCAACGCGGTGGTAGTGTTGGCGCTGCTGCTGCAAACCTATGTTTGTTTCCGGAGATTTCTGGACAGCGGATCGATAAACTGGCTCGGCCTGGTCGCTGTCAATACGGCGATGGTGGTCATGTATGTTGCCCGCAGCGATGCCAAGGCGATCTCCAGGTCAGTGCCGCTGTGGCTATTGGCGATTGCGGGCACTTTGATGCCGCTGGCCATGCGTCCCACCGCGTCCAGCGGTTTCGTGGCAATCGGCATGGTGGTGCAAATCGTCGGCACGGTCGGGATCGTCTCGGCTTTACTCTCGCTGCGGCGCAGTTTCGGCATCGTACCGGCACATCGCGGCATCCGCACCGCGGGACTCTACAAACTGGTCCGCCATCCGCTCTATGCGTCGGAACTTCTCACGCTCTTTGGCGTCGTGTTGGCCCGACCCAGCCCATTGAACCTGAGCGCCTTCGGATGCGCCTGCGTGTTGCAAATCCTGCGCGCCACGGCCGAGGAACGCTTTCTCGGCAGCGATCCTGTCTATAGCGCATATCGTGCGCGCACGAAATACCGATTGATACCGGGCGTTCTCTGACCGTTGTCGTCGACCGGGGAACTACCTACTTCGGTGCGTTCGTCGCCACCGCGCTGGTGCCCGCCTGCGCCAGGCGCTCGCGCGCTACCGACAGATTTCTCTGCGCGTCTTCATACCAACGGGGCGATGCCGACGTCGCCTTGGAAAAATAGTCAACGGCGGCTGCATAGTCGGGCACCGACATCAGGACCAGGCCCAGCTGATTGTAAGCACTGGGCATATCCATCACCCTGAGCAGGCTCTCATAGGCACCGGCATTATCATGCTGGCGCACCAGCACCTCCGCCAGATACCGGGCGCCATCCGGACGCGTCGACCTGTCGAGGGACTCACGCAGGTCGGCGGCGGCGCCAGGCAGATCGCCTGACAGCAGTTTCGTGTGACCGCGGTGCTCCAGTACCGTGGCCACGTCCGCGCCGGCGGCCCGCAGCGCTTGATCGTGATAACGCAACGCGTCTGGTAGGTTGCCGCGGGCGCGTGCCACTTCCGCCAACCCGTCGAGGGCACGCCAGCGGCCCGGGTCGCGTTCCAGTGCGCCGGCAAACAAAGTCGCAGCCTGGTCGGACAATGACTCCCTCAGATAAAGGAGTCCCAGGCGTTCGGCGATGCGCGCGTCCTTCGGATCAGCAGCATGCGCCCGCTCGAAGGCTTGTCGCGCGACCGCGCCATTGCCCTGGGATTCATGAATCGCACCGATCTTGGCAAAGGTAAGCGCATCGCTTGGCGAGAGCTGCAGCGCCAGAACATACATGTACAGGGCCGCGTCGAGCTCGCCGGCCGCCCAGGCGGCATCACCGCGCTTCACGCCTTCCGCGAATGAAGCAATCGGCGGCGCGACAGGCTTCGGCTTGGTGGGGAGTGCCCATTCCGAAGCATTAACCGCGGCCTGGGTGACGCTCGGCTTGGGCGTGCGCTGCGTCGCGCAGCCCGCCAATGCCATCAGCATCATGGTGCACGCCGCAATGCCGCGTCTGCTACCGTGCACTGAAGGCCTCCACCAGACGTATAACCGCTGGGCCGATAGCGACAACGAAGAAACAGGGGAATAGACATAGCACCAACGGGAAAATGAGCTTGGTGCCGATCTTGGCGGCAGATTCTTCGGCGCGCTGCATGCGCTTGTCGCGGAATTCCTCGGAATAGACGCGCAGCGCATCGGCTACGCCCGTGCCGAAACGCAAGGTCTGCACCAGCAGGCCCACCAGGCCGCGAATGTCGTCCAGCCCCGTGCGGTCGGCCAGGCCGCGCAGTGCCGTCTCGCGCTCCACGCCAGCGCGCATCTGTGCATTAACCTGGCCCAGTTCCGCCCCCAGCTCCGGGTGGCTGATTGCAAGCTCATCAGCAACGCGCTGTATGGCCGCCGCGAGGCCCAGGCCGGACTCGACGCAGACCGTCAACATGTCGAGCGCATCGGGAAAACCGTTACGCAGGCTCTTCTGGCGCGCCTCGACGCGCCGGTCCAGCCATAGGTTCGGCAGGATCATGCCAACAAAAACCGCCGCCAGCGCAAACAAGAGGACGCGGCCCATCGTCAGGCTCGGCAGGAAACGCGAGCACACATACCAGACGAGCGGTAAGACGATGCCCAGGATTCCCTTGACCGCATACAGGTACTGCACCGCAGACGGAGAAGTATATCCCGCGTACCGCAGCTTCTCGGTCATGGCGCCTCGCTCATTGCCGCCCGCGGGCAGCAGGAGTCGCGCAAACGGCTTTACCAGTTCACCAACGCCGCCGGGCGTCGCGGTGCCGCCGGCGATCTGCTCGACACGGCGGCGAGTTGGATCCATAAGGCGGTCAACCATGGCCGCAATGCCCAGGAAGAACAGCCCCGCGGCTGCCGCCCAGATCGCGACGATCCAATGGCCACCGCCGTTCGTTAGAATACTCACGCCGCTTACTCCTAGACTTCGATCCGAATTATCCGCCGCACCCAGAAAATGCCGATTACGGCAAGTACGCCCGCTCCCTCCAGTAGCTTATGGCCGACCGGATGCTTCAACAGTACGGGCAAATAATCCGGGCTCGTCAGCGAAAGAAGCGCAAACAACCCCAGCGGAATCAACGCCAGAATCCAGGCGGACATGCGCCCTTCAGCCGAAAGCGTACGCACTTTGCGGTGAAACTTGAAACGCCCCCGAATCACCTTGGAAATCTGCTCGAGAATTTCGGCCAGGTTGCCGCCGGTCTCCTTCTGCACCAATACTGCCGTAACCATGGCCATTACGCTGACGCTGGGCACTCGGCTCAACAGACCGAACATGGCACGACGCAGGTCATTGCCATAGTTGAGATCGGCAAAAGCCTGATCAAACTCCCCCGCGATGGGCTGATCCATGTCTTCCGCCACGAGTTTGACCGACGCGGCAAACGGATGTCCCGCGCGCAGCGCGCGCTTGACCATGTCGATGGCGTCGGGCAACTGTTCCTCGATCTTGTCGAGCCGGCGGCGCCTGGCCACGGCGATGCGCACATAGGGAAACCAGAATGCGAGCGCCCCCGCGAGGAGTCCAAGCGTGCCGCTGATAAAAAACCACCAAACCACCCAGGTGGCGAACAGACAGTACA
>JAYTXT010000119.1:0-23773 GCA_043742765.1 Gammaproteobacteria bacterium
TGCAGGCTTTTTGCTGGCCATTTCGCGCTCCTGGCGGACGGAATTAGGGGTGCATGAAATTTTCGAGCGCGCGATTATACCGAGGGCTTTCGCGCTGTACAGTGCACGCCGACGGGGCCGCCGTTTAGCGCCGCGGGGCGCGAGATCAGGGCAGCGCAACCGGCGGGGCCGGCGCCCAGCGAGGGTCCCGGTGCTCGGCGACCACGCTCGTAGTGATGCCGCCGCGGACGTTGAAATGCGCCGTCAACCGCATGAACCGGGGCTGGAGCGCGCCGGCCAGCTTCGCCAGTATTTCGTTGGTCACCGCCTCATGGAAGGCGCCGCGATCGCGGAACGACCAGATGTAGAGTTTGAGCGACTTGAGCTCGACGCACAGCCGGTCGGCTACGTACTCGAGTTCGAGCGTGGCGAAGTCCGGCTGCCCGGTGCGCGGGCAAAGGCAGGTGAACTCCGGCATGCTCATGCGGATCGTGTAATCCCGCTCCGGGGCCGGGTTGGGAAAGGTCTCGAGGCTGGAGTCGGGCTGCGTGGACATGGCTGACGGATAATCTACACTACCGGTGCGGGCCGCCGCACCTCCTTGCAGTTACGGGAAATCTGATGCGACTGAGCAAGATCCGACTCGCCGGTTTCAAATCCTTTGTTGATCCGACCACGGTGCAACTGCCCAGCAACCTCACCGGCGTGGTCGGCCCGAACGGTTGTGGCAAGTCCAACGTCATCGACGCGGTGCGCTGGGTGATGGGCGAACTGTCGGCACGGCACCTGCGTGGCGAATCGATGGCGGATGTCATCTTCAACGGTTCGAGTTCGCGCCAGGCTATCGGCACGGCGTCAGTTGAACTCGTGTTCGACAACGCCGATGGCAAGATCGGTGGTGCCTATGCCAGCTACGCCGAGGTCTCGCTCAAGCGCGTGGTCGCGCGCGACGGGAGCTCGAGCTATTTCATCAACGGTGGCCGTTGCCGGCGCAAGGACATCACGCAGCTGTTCCTCGGTACCGGCCTGGGTTCGCGCAGCTACGCGATCATCGAACAGGGCATGATCTCGCGCGTCATTGAGGCGCGCGCCGACGACATGCGCGCCTTCATCGAAGAAGCCGCTGGCATTTCCCTCTACAAGGAGCGCCGCCGCGAGACCGAGGGGCGGATCGCCGACACGCGCGAAAACCTTGCCCGCGTCCAGGATCTGCGCGACGAAGTGGACAAGCAGATCCGCCACCTGCAGCGGCAGGCGGCCACGGCACGCCGCTACCAGGAATTCCGTTCGCGCGAACGCAGCCTCAACGCGGAACTGCTGGCGCTGCGAATGCGCGAACTCGACGGCGGCACCGCGGTGCAGGATGTCGCCACGCGCGCGGCCGAGCTGGTCATGCAGCAGCAGCTCGCCGAACAGCGTTCCTGCGAGGCGGCGCTTGAAAAGCAGCGCGAATTCCACGGCGAACTCGGCGCCGCGCTGGGTGTGGTGCAGGCGCGCTATTATGAGCTGGGCGCCGAAGTGACCCGCACCGAAGAAAACATCCGCTACACCACTGAGCTGCGCAATCGACACCGCCAGGACCTGACGCAGACGTCCAGCACGCTGGTCGAGGTGGGTGCGCAGATCGTCACCGACCAGGAGCAGGTCGCCCGGCTACAGGCCGAGATTGCGGCGCTGGCCCCGGAACTAGCGGTGCTTGCAGCTGGCGAACACACGGGTATCGAGACGCTCGCCGCGGCCGAAGCGCAGCTCACAGACTGGCAGGAGCGCTGGGAGGGTTTTAACCGCGAGCTGGGCGCTGCACGCCAGGGGAGCGGGGTGGAGGCGGCGCGCATCGAGCAGCTCGATGGTCAGCTGCTGCGGCTCCAGGCACAGGCCGATCGTCTGGCGCTCGAACATGAATCCGTCGGCCGGGCCCAGTCCGGCTTGGGACTCGAGGGGCTGCTGCAGAACGAAACCGTTGCCGGGCAGCATGCCCTGACGCTCGAGCAGCGCCTCGGCAAGCTGCTCGCCGCAGCCCACGAGCTGCGCGGGCAGCAGCGCGAGTCTGAGCGGCAGCTGGAGGAGCTGCGCACCCGGCGCGATCGCGGGCGCGCGGAACTCATGTCGCTCGAGGCCCTGCAGCAGGCCGCACTGGGCGAAAAGGATCCTGCCGCCGCCGCCTGGCTCGAGGGCTTCGGCAAGCGTTCCGGGCGCGGCGCGCCGACGCGCGTGGCCGCTGCGCTGGCGGTCGATTCAGGTTGGGAACACGCTGTTGAAACGGTGCTGGGCGATTATCTGGAAGCCGTGTGCGTCGGTGATCTTGACCAGCTCGCCGACGAATTGCAGCGTCTCGAACGCGGCACGGTGTCGTTCCTCGAAACCGCCGGCGCCGGCGGCGCGGGGCTGGCTGGCACGCTCGCGGCGCGTGCGCGCGGCCCGGAAGCCGCGCTCGCCATGCTGACCAAGGTCCACACCTGCGACACGCTGGCGCGGGCGTTGCGCGAGCGGCGCCACCTGCAGCCGGGTGAATCGCTGGTCACGCCGACGGGCGAGTGGTTGGGACGCGACTGGCTGCGCCTGCGGCGCGGCGGCGATCCGCACGCCGGCGTGCTCGAACGCGCCCAGCGGCTGAAGCTGCTGGGGAGTGAATGCGACGTGACCTCCGCCGGTCTGCAGGCCGCGGAGGCAGCGTTGGAGGCGCTGCGCGTGCAGGCACAGGACACCGAACGCGCGCGCGATGAAGCACAGGCGCAGATCCAGTCCGCCCACCGTGAACACGGCGAGCTGCGTGCGCAGCTGGGCGCCATGCAGGCGCGCCGCGATGAGGCGCAGCTGCGCCGGCTGCGCCTGGAGGGCGATCGCAATGAAGTCGATTCGGAGCTGGCGCGCGCGCGCGCCGGCCTGGCGCAGGCACGCGGGGCTCATGACGCGGCGCTGGCTCAACTGCAGCTTCTTGACCTCAGGCTCCCGCTCCTGACCGATGAGCGCGAGCAGCATCGCGAGAGCACGGCGGCGGCGCGTATCACCGCGCAGGCGGCACAGCTGGCGCTGCGCGATGCGCTGATCAGGCATGAGAGCCGGCGCTCGACGCTCAATTCCATGCTCACCACGGCAGCGCGCCTCATCGAGCAACGCTCACAGCTGGTAGCGCGCCATGAGGCGCTGAGCGCCGAACTGGCCGATGGCGATGCGCCGATCCATGAATTGCAGGCGCGGCTTCAGGTCGCGCTTGACCGGCGACTCGAAGTCGAAGCCGACCTGGTCAACGCGCGCCAGACCCTCGAGGACGCCGATCTCGAACTGCGTTCGCTCGAGCAGCGGCGGCTAGGCGCCGAACAGCGCGTCGCCGACGCCCGCCAGGCAATGGATGGTGCGCGCATGCAGGCGCAGGAGTGGCGCGTGCGGCGCGAGTCGCTAGCCGAGCAATTCGCGGCGACCCGCTTTGAGCTGGCTGAAATCAGCGCAGCGCTGGCCGCCGACGCGGTGGTCGCCGACTGGGAGGCGCGCCTCGGGGAAGTTCGTGCCGACATCGAACGGCTCGGCTCGGTCAATCTCGCGGCGATCGAGGAGCTGACCCAGCAGTCCGAGCGCAAGACCTACCTCGACCGCCAGTATACCGACGTCAACGACGCGCTCACGACGCTCGAAGATGCGATGAAGCGCATGGACAAAGAGACACGCGCGCGCTTCGAGGACACGTTCAATCGGGTTAATGCCGGGCTCAAGGAGAAATTCCCGCGCCTGTTCGGTGGCGGCCACGCCTATCTGGAACTGGTCGGCGACGATCCACTGGCGGCCGGCGTGGCCGTCATGGCACGCCCGCCGGGCAAGCGCAACAGCAGCATTTCACAACTCTCGGGCGGCGAGAAGGCGCTGACGGCGGTGGCGCTGGTGTTTTCGATCTTCGATCTCAATCCGGCGCCATTCTGCCTGCTCGATGAGGTCGACGCGCCGCTCGATGAGCACAACGTCGCGCGCTTCTGCGACATCGTCCGCGAGATGTCCAGCCGTGTGCAGTTCATTTTCATCACGCACAACAAGACCACCATGGAGATGGCCTCGCAGCTGCTTGGAGTGACAATGAACGAGCCGGGTGTGTCGCGCCTGGTGTCGGTCGATGTCGACGCCGCCGTGCGGCTCGCGGCGGTCTGAGCGCTCGTGTTCTGGCTGCGTCCGATCCTGTTCGCCGCCGGGGTGCTGTTGTTCGGCGTGCTGATCTGGATGGAGCGTCGCCGGCCGCGCCGCGCAGAGGAGGGCAGCGCGTCGCGCGCCGCACGGACCGAACCGACTTTTGAGAAGGGCACCGGTACTGCTGCCGGCGCCGCGCGCGAGCGCGAGTCGCGCCAGCCGTTGCCGGTGATTGACTGGCCGAGGGCAGACGCCGTCGCCAGCGCCGCTGAAGGCGTGGTGGGCGTGGTAACGGATGCCGCGCCACAGCTCGCGACGCCGCTGCCGCAGCTGCCGCCGCTGATCGTCGATTGGCCTGCAGAGAATTCGCGCCGCATCGTGACGCTGCGCATCGTGCCCGCGGGCCCGGAGCGCCTGGCCGGACGCGCATTGCGCCAGGGACTCACGGCCAGCGGTTTCCAGCACGGGCCGTTTGGCATTTTTCATCTACCTGGCTACGACGGCCGCGTGATCCTCAGCGCCGCGAGCCTGGTGCGTCCGGGAACACTCGATCCGGCCGCCATGGATTTCCAGCGCTTTCCGGGCGTCAATATTTTCGCCGTGCTGCCCGGTCCGTTGAGCCCAACAATGGCGTTGCAGCGTCTGGGGCAGGCCGCTCTCGAACTCGCCGGGCGGGTCCAGGGCCGCGTACAGGATGACACCAGCGCGCCGTTCACTGTGGCCGGCAGCGGTGAGTGGCGGCGCCGAATCCTGGGCGCGATCGGCGCCGTGGATGCGCCCTCGGAGCCGGCCGGTTGAGCGAGCCGGCGGTGCGGATTGCGACGCTGCGCGCGCAGCTGGCGCAGCATGATCATCGCTACTACGTGTTGGATGATCCGGAAGTTCCGGACGCAGAATATGACCGGCTGATGCGCGAGTTGCGCGCACTTGAAGCCGCGCACCCGGAACTGGTCAGCGCCGATTCTCCCACGCAACGCGTCAGCGGCACGGCGAGCGCGGCGTTCACGGCCGCCGTGCACGGTGTGCCGATGCTGTCGCTCGACAACGCTTTCGATGACGCCGCCGTCGGCGATTTCGACCGCCGCGTACGCGAGCGGCTGGGGCGCGACGGCGAAGTGGAATATTGCGCCGAACCGAAACTTGACGGCCTCGCGGTATCGATCCGTTATGAGCGTGGCGTTTACGTACGCGCGGCCACACGCGGCGACGGCACGACTGGCGAAGCGGTAACCGCCAACGTGCGCACCATTCGTGCCATTCCCCTGCGGCTGACCGGCGCCGCGCCGGCCGAGCTTGAGGTACGCGGCGAGGTGTTCATGCCCTTCGCGGGCTTCCGGCGCCTGAACGCAGCGGCTGCGGCCGCGGGCGAGAAGCTGTTCGTCAATCCGCGCAATGCCGCTTCCGGAGCCTTGCGGCAGCTCGACCCGGCAGTGACCGCGCGGCGGCCGTTGGCAATATTTTTCTACGCGGCTGGCGCCTGGCAGGGGGGCGAGGAGCCGGCGACGCAGGCGCAACTGCTGGCGCAGTTCAACGCCTGGGGCCTGCGCACCAATCCGGAAGCCCGCGTCGTCAGGGGCGTCGGCGGGTGCCTTGAATATTATCGCGCACTGGCCGCGCGGCGGGACGGCCTTGCGTACCAGATCGACGGCGTGGTCTACAAGGTCAACCAGCGTGCGGATCAACAGGCCCTGGGCCAGGTCAGCCGCGCGCCGCGCTGGGCGATCGCCCACAAGTTTCCCGCCGACGAAGCGCTCACGATCCTGCGCGAGGTGGAATTCCAGGTCGGCCGGACCGGTGTGCTGACGCCGGTCGCCCGGCTCGATCCGGTGATGGTCGGTGGCGCCTCAGTGAGCAACGCGACGCTCCACAACATGGACGAAATTGAACGCAAGGACCTGCGCATTGGCGATACCGTGATCATCCGTCGCGCCGGCGACGTGATCCCGGAGGTGGTGCGTGCGCTCCTTGAACGCCGCCCTGCGGATGCACGGCGCATCGAGTTGCCGGGAAATTGTCCGGTGTGCGGCTCGCCCGTGGCGCGGGTGGTGGACGAGGCGGCGGCGCGCTGCACCGGTGGCTTTATCTGCGCGGCGCAACGCAAGGAGGCGTTGCTGCATTTCGCGAGCCGCCGGGCGCTCGACATCGAGGGCCTGGGCGACAAATTGATCGAACAGCTGGTCGATCGCACCCTGGTTTCGACGCCAGCCGACCTGTACACGCTGCGCCTGGAAGAGCTGTCCGCACTCGAGCGCATGGGGGAGAAATCCGCGGCGAACCTGCTGGCCGCGCTTGAGCGCAGCAAACAGACCACGCTGCCGCGGTTCCTGCACGCGCTTGGCATTCGCGATGTCGGTGAAGCCACGGCCGCGGCGCTGGCGGCGCACTTTGGCGCGCTCGCAGCGTTGCGGGCCGCGAGTCTCGAACAGATACTCGAGGTACCCGACGTCGGCCCGGTGATCGCCGCGCATCTGCACTCGTTTTTTGCGGCGCCAGCCAATCGCGCCATTATCGAACGCCTGATTGCCGCCGGTTTCACCTGGCCAGAGGGTCCACCGGCGGCACGCGCTGGCGGCGCACTCGACGGTGTTACCGTAGTGTTGACCGGCACGCTGACAGCGATGACGCGCGAGGCGGCGGCTGCGGCCTTGCAGGCGTTGGGCGCGAAGGTGAGCGGCTCGGTGTCGAAGCGGACGAGCTATGTGGTGGCCGGAGAGGAGGCGGGCTCCAAGCTGGCGCGCGCCCGGGAGCTGGCCATCACGGTGCTCGATGAAGCCGGGCTCGCACGATTGCTGCGCGGGGAGCGGCCCGCGGGCTAAGCGCGCGCGTTGCTGATCAGGCGGCGCTGCCCGCGTGCCGGCTCGCCAGCATTTCCAGCACCGCGACGCGCCCGGTCGGCGAGTGGACCAGTAATCCGACCACGTCGCCCGGGCGCGCCCAGTCGAGCGCGCAGCATGCTGCTTCGAGCTCGCTGTCGCGCAGCGTAATCGCGGACTCGGGCAGTCCGGCGGCCAGCAGGGCGGTGTGAATGAGGCGCGGGATTTCGCCAAGTGCGCGGCCGCGCAAGTGAGTCGCGATTTCCTTCACCACCACGAGGTTGGGCCGGAAGCCTGCGACCACGCGCGCGACCTCTTCCATATCCGCATCGCGCCGATTGCCCGCGTGCCCGAGCAGCACGGCGAGCCTGCCGCTCGCGCCGCGCAGACCGGAGGCCACGCTCAGGAAGCCGCGCAGGCTCTCGGGATTGTGTGCGTAGTCCAGCAGCAGTCGCGCGCCACCGAGATCGAAGCGCATCATGCGGCCGGGATTGTCCTCTAGCTTGGCGCCGAAGCGCGCGCAGGCCGCGGCAATGGCCGCCGGCGGAATGCCGAGCGCGTGCGCCGCCAGCGCCGCCGCCGCGAGGTTGGCCACGTTGTAGGCCGCGATTCCGCCGATGGCCAGCGGCATCGCGGCGATGGAGCCCAGATCATGTGCGGTGCCGTCGCGCTCCAGCACCAATCGCCCGGCGCGCACGCCACAACTCGGCGCTCCCTGGGCACGGTACGCGCGCAGGGTGGGCAGGTCGGCGTCCAACGCAAACCAGCCGAGCGGCGGACAGAAGCCCAAGCGCCGCGCCAGCCCCTCGGCCTTGGCGCGCAACAGCTCGTCGTCGGCGTTCAGCACCAGCAGTCCGTCGTTGTTCACGACCGCGGCAACGGCGAGCTTCACGTCGGCGAGCGCCGCGAGGTCGTGAATGCCGTATTCCCCGAAATGATCGGTGCTGACGTTGGTGACGACTGCCACGTGCGCTTGCGACACGGCTATACCCCGCCGCAGGATGCCGCCGCGCGCGGTCTCGAGAATGGCCGCCTCGGTGCGCGGCTCGCGCAGCACGCGCCGTGTGCCCGCCGGCCCGGAGTAGTCCCCGCTCGCCAGCACCTCGTCGTCGAGATACACGCCGTCGGTGCAGTTCAGGCCCGCCCGCCAGCCATGGGCGCGTGCGCAGGCGGCCAGCAGCCGCACGGTGGTCGTCTTGCCGTTGGAGCCGGTGACCAGTGCGGTCGGTATGTCGTGCAGTGCACCCCAGGGCACCGCTCCTGGGACCGGGAGCGCATCGAGCGGGAAGCTCCGCGCGCCAGTACCCGCGCCCAGCGTCAGCTCGTGCTCATCCAGCAGGTGTGGGAGCGCGCGTGCGACCGCTGCAGCGATCAGCACGCGCAGCGCCGGGCGGGCCTCGCGCTCCGCCAGGAGCGTGAAGCGCGCCATGGCGGTGGATTCTTCCAGCACCGGGGGCAACACGGTCTCCGGAGTTGACGTATCGGCGAGCGCCGCCTTATGCATGGTTTCAGCCAGTGCGCTCCAGCGGGCGGGGTCGCGCTGCTGGAGCGTGGCGCACAGCGCCCACTCGTTGATCTCGGTGGCCAGGAACAGCAGGTCGAACGGTGCCGCCAGCGCCAGCGACGCGCCGCCCCTGTGCACGCGCGCCATGAGGCCCACTTCAGACCAGCCCAGGTGCGCGCGAGCGCGCCCGACGCGCTCGCGCCAGCCCGCAAGCAGCGGCTCGTCGATTGGCACGCCGACGACCTCAAGTACGGCACCGGCGGAAGCAAAGAACAGATTGGCGCCGGTGAGCCGCCGCGAATCATCGAACGGCAGCACGGGCGCGGTCTAGTCTTCGATTTCGGGAGCGAGCCGCACGCCGCGCTCGTCGCGGATCAGCCCTTCAAGGCTGAAGTCGGGGGCGCTGGCTTCGGCGCTCCGGGCCGGAGTCGGCATCGGCGCTGCCGCGACCTCTGCGCTCATCGGCGGCGCGAACGGGGTCGCCGGCCGGGCAGGGGCCGAGCCCGCGGGCTTGAACTTCGTAATCTGTTTCCAGGAGCGCACCAGCGCGTCGGCGAAGACCAGCAGCAGGTCGCCCGGCGCGCCCATGCGCAGCGCCGCGTCGAGCGCTTCCTGCTCATCAGCAATCACCGAGATCGCCTGCTCGGCAACGCCCGCGGCCCGCAGCGTTTTCGCCATGAGGCGCGGCACTTCGTCCGGCGCGCGCTCCCGCAAATTGTCGTCACGGCGACAAATGTAGTGATCGAAACGCCCCGCGACTGCCTGGGCTATTGCCACCAGGTCTTCGTCGCGCCGGTCGCCTGGACCAGCGAGCACCACGATGCGCCGGCCTGTAACGTCGAGGCGGCCGGCGAGATCGGCCATCGCCGCCACCGCGTGGGCATTGTGGCCGTAGTCGAACAGCACCTTGAACGGGTGTTCATTGAACACGTTCATGCGTCCGGGTGCCTGGAAGAAGGTCGAGTCGAAAGTACGCAGGCCCTGACGGATGGCGTCGAGCTTGATGCCGAGCGAGAAGGCCATTGCCGCGGCGAACATGGCGTTCTGCACATTGTGCGTGGCGCGACCCTCGAGTGTCGCCGGTATCAGGTGTGTCCACAGGAGCGGGATCTGTCCGCCTTTGTCGTACAGCGCGATCATCTGGCCGTTGACGCCTTCCTCGAGCGCGCAGGCCCGGCCACCGGCACGGATGTGCTCGCGCACCAGCGTGTGATGCGGGTTGATGGTCACGTAGCAGATGTTCTTGGCCTCGCTGTGGCCCGCCATTTTCAGCACCAGCGGATCGTCGGCGTTGAGCACCGCGCAGTCAGTGGCGACCTCGATCACCACGCGCTTGACCTCGGCGAGTTGCTCGAGCGTGTCGATGCCCTTGAGACCGAGGTGGTCGGCCTGCACGTTGAGCACCGCGCCGACGTTGACTTCGTTCACGCCCATGCCGGCGCGCAGCAGGCCGCCGCGCGCGGTCTCGAGCACCGCCATGTCGATCTGCGGGTCGGCCAGCACCATGCGCGCGGAAATCGGGCCGGTCATGTCGCCGGACACAGTGCGTTGGCCGTTGATGTAGACGCCATCCGTGGTGGTCAATCCCGGCGTAAAGCCGCCCATCTTGGTGATGTGCGCGAGCATGCGCGCCGTCGTGGTCTTGCCGTTGGTGCCGGTAATGGCCGCAATCGGCACGCGCGAGGCCGTGCCCGGGGGGAACAGCATGTCGATTACCGGGGTGGCCACATCGCGCGGCGTACCCTCGCTCGGCGCCACGTGCATGCGAAAGCCGGGGGCGGCGTTCACTTCGCAGATGCCGCCACCGATAGCGCGGTAACTCTCGGTGATGTTCTTGGAAATAAAATCCACACCGCCCACGTCCAGGCCGATGGCACGCACCGCGCGCTCGGCCATCTCGCGATTGTCGGGGTGGATGACGTCGGTGACGTCGGCCGCAGTGCCGCCCGTGGACAGGTTGGCCGTCGAACGCAGGAATACGAGCTGGCCGACCGCTGGCACGGAATCGGCCGTGAGGCTCGCGAGCCCGAGCATTTTCTGCGCCTGGGCGTCGAGCTCGAGCCGTGTCAGCACCTTTTCGTGTCCGACGCCGCGGCGCGGATCCTGGTTCACGATCTCGATGAGCTGCGTGATGGTGTGCGCGCCGTCACCTTCGACGTGCCCGGGTGTGCGGCGCGTGGCCGCGACCAGCTCGCCGTTCACCACCAGCAATCGGTGATCATCGCCTTCGAGAAAGGTCTCGACGATCACCGAACGCGCATGCTCGCGCGCGGCCAGGAATCCCTGCGCGACTTCCGCGTCGGTGGTGAGGCGAATCGAGATGCCGCGCCCGTGATTGCCGTTATAGGGCTTGGTTACGACCGGAAAGCCGATGCGCTGCGCCGCACGCACGGCTTGCCCCTCGCTCTGCACCATCTCCTGTTTAGGCACTGGCAGGCCGAGCGTCGCGAGGATCTTGTTGGTCTCTTCCTTGTCGCTGGCGAGCTCGACCGCAATGTGCGGCGTGCGGCCGGTGATCGTGGCCTGGATGCGCTGCTGGTATTTGCCATGACCGAGCTGCACCAGCGATTGGTCGTTCAATCGCAGCCAGGGGATGCCGCGATCCTTGGCAGCGCGCACCAGCGAGGCGGTCGATGGCCCCAGCGCGCGCCGCTGCGCAAAGCGGATGAACTCGTCGCGCGCGACGGGCCAGCTCCAGTCCTCGGGCACCGAGTCGGCCGGGCGGATCGCCTCGGGCAGGAGCGAGCACAGGAGCCGCAAGCCCAGTTCACCGGCCGCGATACCCTCGTCGCGCTGCTCGTACTCGTAGACCACGGTGTAGACACCGGCCGGCCCGGCGCCGCGCGTCTTGCCAAAGGTGACTTCCTCACCGGCCATGTTCTGCAGCTCGATGGCCACGTGCTCGAGCACGTGCCCCAGCCAGGTACCGCCGTCTTCACGCATACGCCGGTAGAAACCCCCCGGTTCGTTGTATGAGCAACCGTGTTCGGCCAGGCCCGGGAGCGCCTCGGCCAGCGCATTGACGTAACCCTCGCCCAGTCGTCCCGTAGGCCAGGCTTCGAGCTCGCCGAGATCGAGATCGATGCGGATCACGGGGAAGTGCGCGTACAGCGATGGGCCGACGTAGATCGAACGATCGAGAATGCGCATGGCCGTCCGCTATTCCTTGACCGGCGCGAGCTCGGCCGCGGCCGCCAGCCGCGTTTGCAGGTTGAAGGTCGCACCCGCCGTCAATATGTGCAAGCGCAGTCCCAGTATGCAGACCGGCTGACCTTCGGCCACTTCACTGATCGAGGAATAGCTGACTTCGGAGCCGTCCACGACCGTCACGCCGCCGCTCCCCTCGACCTCGAGCGTCTCGTCCGGCCCGATAAAGGCGGCCGTGTCTTCATCGAGCCCGATGCCGATCGCAAACGGATTGTAGGCCAGCGCGGTGATCAGGCGCCCGAGGCGGTCGCGCTGGCGGAAGTGTTGATCGATGATGAAACGGTTGGTGAGCCCCAGGCCCGGTGCAAGCCTCACGCTTCCGGAGATCACGGCCGACCCTTCGTCGCCAAAGGCAATCATGTGCTCGCTGAGGATGCTTGCGCCGGCACTGGTCCCGCCGACCGCGACGCCGTGGGCATTGCGCACGCGGATGAGCTTCGCAACCGGCGTGCCGCCCAGCAGCGTCGTGAGCCGCAGCTGGTTGCCGCCGGTGAAGAAAATACCGGTCGCTTCCGCGAGCCGGCTCAGGCGCCCAGGCTCCTGGCAATCGCGGCGCGTGTCGAAATCCATGGTGGCCACCTGCGCGGCACCAATGTCAGCGAACAGCTTCTCGTAGCGCGGCCCGGTCTCGTGCATGCGGCTCGCGGTGGGGATGATCACGATGTTGGCGGCCTCGCCGCCGGAGACGCGCACAAACCGCTCCAGGATATGGCGATCGTTTTCCTTGTTCTCGGCGCCGCCGATCGGCACGATCCAGCCGCGTGTCTCGCCTTCGGGAATCTTGCTCGGCATCCCGTGTTGCTCCTCCGGAACCATTGGTCGTAAAGGTGCCACGACGGATCATCGCACCGCCACGGACCTGCACTGTGCGGGGAATGATGACGGTTTGCGCTGCTCCTGTCGCGTCCCGCGCCCACCGGCGTCTGAACTCACGGTGATCCATCTTTGGCTGCGGGAAGCCGTGAATCAGGAATGAGGCACGGGCGGCACGCGAGTCTTGAACCCAGTCTCTGCGGTGAGGATCAGCGGGAGGTTGGGAGATTTCACAACCCGCGGCGTTTGCCAACGAGGGTTCGCTGGAAAACGCCGATTATGATTGCATTTTGGTCGCTTTTAGACAAGAATACCGTCGTAATCCGACAGGCCGAGGCGTCCCAATCGCCGGTGGAACTCGTGGAATCCGCGCCGATCCTTCGCAAGAGCCATTTCGCGTTCCTGACGTTGCCGCAGTACTCGATGATCGCGCTCTCGAATGCGGTCGAGCCGCTGCGCATGGCCAACAGCATCAGCGGGCAGCAGGCCTACGAATGGTCGATCGTCAGCCTCGACGGCGCGCCCGTGGTGTCGAGCAATGGCCAGTCGCTGTCACCCACCCAGTCGCTGGAGAGCCTGGGTCGGGTTGAAATCCTGTTCGTCTGCGGCGGCATTGACGTACGCGATGGCGTCACGCCACCGCTCCTGCGGGCACTGCGCCGCTTTGCCGACCGGCGCGTGGGCATCGGCGCGCTGTGCACGGGCGGTTACGCGCTCGCGCGCGCCGGGCTGCTCGACACCTACCGCGCGACCATACATTGGGAAAATCTCTCGGCCCTGCGCGAAGAGTTCCCGCGCGTCATGCTCAGCAACCAGGTGTTCACGATCGATAGGGATCGTTACACCGCTTCGGGCGGCATCGCGCCGCTCGACCTGATGCTGCATCTCGTCAAGGGCAAGCTGGGCAACCGCGTGGCGCAGCTGATTGCAGAGCAGTTCATCGTCGATCGTGCGCGCAACGATCGGGACCAACAGTTCGTGCCGCTGCGGGCGCAGCTGGGCGCGAGTCACGAGGGCCTGATCAAGGTGGCGCAACTGATGGAAGAGCACATCGAGAAACCCATGGCGCTCGATGCCATTGCCCGTGCGACCGGCCTGTCGCGCCGGCAGATCGAGCGGCTGTTCAAACGGCATCTGGACTGCGTACCAAAAAAGTACTACCTGCAGATGCGCCTGCGGCGCGCGCGTGAACTGCTGCTGCAGACCGCAATGCCGATCATGGACATCACGACCGCCTGCGGCTTCCAGTCGCCGCCGCACTTTTCGAAGTGCTACCGCCGTCATTTCGGGTGTCCGCCCAGCGCCGAGCGGCAGATTCGCCATACGCACACCGCGGGACGGGCGGGCGTGTCGCCTGCAGACACGCGCCGGTCGCTAAGCGACTAGTCTCCGGGGCACCCTCCACATACCATTCGGACAGCTTGCGGGAGAGTGATCATGAGCGATGCAGCGGAAGGCGAGTTCGACCTTAACTCCTTGAACGACGAGGAACTTGCCGAGCAGGTTCACGACGATCTGTACAACGGATTGAAGGTCGAAGTCGAACAGGCCACGCACATTTACCTCAAACGCGGTTGGAGCCCTGAGAGGGTCCTCAACGATGCACTGGTCGAGGGGATGCGCATCGTCGGCATCGATTTCCGCGACGGCATCCTGTTCGTGCCCGAAGTGCTGCTGGCGGCCAACGCCATGAAGGGCGGCATGGAGATCCTGCGCCCACTGCTCGCCGAGACCGGCGTGGAGCCAATCGGCAAGGTGGTCATCGGCACCGTCAAGGGCGACATCCACGACATCGGCAAGAACCTTGTGTCCATGATGCTCGAGGGCGCCGGCTTTGAAGTCATCAACCTCGGTATCAACAACGGCGTGGAAAAATTCCTGGCGGCGTTGGAAGAACACAAGCCCGATATCCTGGGCATGTCCGCGCTGCTGACCACCACCATGCCCTATATGAAAGTGGTGATCGACACGCTGAAAGAGAAGGGCATCCGCAAGGATTTCATCGTCCTGGTCGGCGGTGCGCCCCTCAACGAAGAGTTTGGCAAGGCGGTCGGGGCCGATGCCTACTGCCGGGACGCAGCGATCGCCGTCGAGACCGCCAAGTCGCTGCTGCTGGCGCGCCGCAACGCCGCACGGGCGCATTGAATCGGGCCGGAACCGTGTCGTGAACGCTACGCGATCCGGTGCTTTGATTATCGCCTGCGGAGCCCTGGCGCACGAGATCGCCGCTTTGCGCCGCATCAATGCTTGGGACTCCCTGGACATCCACTGTCTGCCGCCCGAACTGCACAACGATCCGCAGCAGATCCCGGCGCGCGTGCGCGAGGTCATTCACGCGGCGCGCGATCGTTACCGGACAATTTTCGTCGCCTACGGTGATTGCGGCACCGGCGGCCGTCTCGATGCGGTGCTGCAAGCGGAAGGTGTCGAACGTCTGCCGGGTGCGCATTGCTATGAATTCTTTGCCACGGCACAGCGCTTCAGCGAGCTTACCGAGCAGGAGCTGGGCACCTTCTACCTGACCGATTTTCTGGTGCGCCACTTTGAGCGCCTGGTGGTGCAGACGCTCGGGATCGATCGGCATCCGGAATTGATCGCGGAGTATTTTCGCAATTACCGGCGCGTGGTGTATCTGGTGCAGGATGAGGCCCAGAGCGATGTCGCGCAGGCCGCCGCGATTGCGCAGCGCCTGGGGCTGGAGTTTGCCGTGCACGTAACCGGGTATGGTGATCTGGAACGGAGTCTGCGCCAGGTGGCGGCGCCCGCGGTGGAAGCCCGGGTCGAGTGGGCCGCATGGCCTCGCTGATCATCATTTCCTGGCGCGATATCCCGGCCCAGGTCATCGTCAAGCAGGGTCGCGACACCGCCAAGGTGCAGTTGACGCATCGATTCCAGGAAGCTGTGGACCGAGCCGCCATGCGCGCGGGCAAAGGCAGTTCAGACGCGTACCTGGCCGATTGGAAGCGCAGCGCACCACGCGCGGTCGTGGGCGATCTGGCTGTCGAAGCCAAGGCGGAAGCGGATCGGATTGAGAGCCGTTACACGGATGAAGATCTGGAGCGGTTGATCCGCGCGCACGGGCTGGACCCCGACGCTCACCCGGCAGGCGAGGAGCGCCCCTGATGTACGCGCTGCGGCGCTGGTCCGTGCGTCACGCACGGGGCCTCAACGCCTTCTATCGCGGGCTCGAAGCGCTGTTGGTGGCGGCCAATCCGCTCTGGCGCGCCATCGGCTACCAGCGCGTGGAACGCCCCATGGCTGTCATCGAGCGTGTTTTCAAGGGAGCGCTCTTCGATTGTCAGATGTGCGGCCAGTGCGTCCTGAGTTCGACCGGCATGTCCTGTCCGATGAATTGTCCCAAGCAATTGCGCAACGGGCCTTGTGGTGGCGTCCGCGACAATGGCCACTGCGAAGTGAAGCCCGAGATGCGCTGCGTGTGGGTCGAGGCCGTGGCGGGCGCGGCGAAGATACCGGGCGGCACCCAAGCGCTCGCAGTGGTACAGCACGCGGTGGATCGCCGGCTCGAGGGCCGCTCTTCGTGGCTGCGCGTGGTTCAGGAAAAAACGGCGCCGCGGCCATGAAGTTCGACGACGAGCCAGTTCCCGGTTACCCGCTGCCGATCCTGCCGGGCCACACTTCGCCGGGGCGGCTCGAGCGCGTGCTGCGCGCCGGCGAGTTTGCGGTGACGACAGAACTGGCGCCACCGGATTCGGCCGACCCCCAGGAAGTCTATGACCGGGCGCGCATCTTCGACGGCTGCGTCGATGCCATCAACGCCACGGACGGGAGCGGCGCCAACTGTCATATGGGAAGCCTCGCGGTCTGCGCGCTGCTGACCCGTGTCGGCTATGCACCGGTCATGCAGATTTCCTGCCGCGACCGCAATCGCATCGCGATCCAGGGCGATATCCTCGGCGGCGCGGCCATGGGCGTGTGCAACGTACTGTGCCTGAGCGGTGATGGCGTGCAGGCCGGCGACCATCCGCAGGCCAAGCCGGTGTTCGATCTCGACGCGGTCACGTTGCTGGAGACCGCGCGCACGCTCCGCGATGAGCACCGATTCCTGAGCGGGCGGAAGATCAGTTTCGCGCCGCGCGTGTTCCTGGGCGCCGCCGCCAATCCGTTCGCGGCGCCCCTCGAATTCCGCGCCGAGCGGGTCGCCAAGAAGGTGGCGGCCGGCGCGCAGTTCATCCAGACGCAGTATTGTTACGACGTGCCGCTGTTGCGCGCGTTCATGCGTCGAATCGAGGATCTCGGGCTCCTGGACCAGGTGTTCATCCTGGTCGGCGTCGGGCCGCTGCGCGCGGCTTCGACCGCCGAGTGGATGCGCAAGAACGTGCCGGGGCTCCACATACCCGACGCGATCATCAAGCGCCTGGCAGCTGCGGGCGCGAATGCGGCGCAGGAAGGCCGCACGCTGTGCGTGGAACTGATTCAGGAGTTGCGCGAGATCCGCGGCGTCAGCGGCGTACACATCATGGCCTATCGCCAGGAACAATCGGTTCGTGAAATCGTCGAGCGCTCGGGTGTGCTTGGCGATCGCAAGCCCTGGTACCCAGGGCGTGACAATACAAATCCGGAAACTTTAGCAACAAGGATCGCTCCATGACTGAAACGGTGATTAGTTCGGCCAGCCGCGAGGTGATCATCGGCTTCCATCATCCCTTCGTGATAATCGGCGAGCGTATCAATCCCACGGGCCGGAAAATTCTTGCCGCCGAGATGGCGGTGGGTGATTTCACGCGCGTGGAAGCTGACGCGCGCGCGCAGGTGGCAGCCGGAGCGCAGATGCTCGACGTGAACGCGGGCATTCCCCTGGCCGACGAGCCGGCGATTCTGGCGCGGGCGATCCAGCTGGTGCAGAGCATTACCGACGTACCTCTGTCGATCGACTCCTCAATCGTGGCAGCGCTCGAGGCTGGGCTCGCCGTCTACAAGGGTAAGGCGCTGGTGAATTCCGTGACCGGTGAGGAGGAACGTCTGGAATCAGTCCTGCCGCTGGTGAAGAAATACGGCGCGGCGGTGGTGGCAATCTCCAACGATGAAACCGGCATCTCCGAGGATCCGAACGTACGCTTTTCGATCGCCAAGAAGATTGTCGAGCGCGCGGCCGACTACGGCATTCCGGCCTGCGACGTGATCGTCGATCCGTTGGTAATGCCGATCGGCGCGATCAACACCGCCGGGCGCCAGGTCATGCACCTGCTGCAGCGCCTGCGCGATGAGTTGAAGGTCAATTCCACCTGCGGGGCGTCGAACGTCAGTTTCGGTTTGCCGAATCGCAATGGCTTCAACGCCGCATTCCTGACCATGGCCATCGGCGCGGGATTGACCTCGGCGATCACCAATCCGCTGCACCCCGAAGTCATGCAGGCCTGCCTGGGCGCCGACGTGATGATGGGCCACGATCCGCACTGTGCGCAGTGGATCCGTAAGTTCCGTGAGACGCCGACGCCGGGAGCGGCGGGCACCGAAGGGACAGGGCGCGGCCGGCGCGAGGGCGGCCACCGCCGCCGCGTCTGACCGGCCGGCGAGCTACAACAGGACCCAGGCAAGTGTCGAGCGCAGACGCCCTGATCGTATTCACGCCTTCCGGCAGGCGCGGCCGTTTTCCGTTGGGAACCCCCGTGCTGGCCGCCGCACGTTCACTCGGCGTGGACGTGGATTCGGTCTGCGGCGGCCGGGCCATGTGCGGTCGCTGCCAGGTCACGGTCATGGAAGGGGATTTTCCCAAGCATGGCGTGAAATCACAAAGCGATCATCTCTCCCCGGTGAGCGTCACCGAGACCAACTACGGGAAACGCCGCACCCTGGCTGCCGACCGGCGTCTGTCGTGCCAGGCGACCATGCAGGGCGATATCGTCATCGACGTGCCCGCCAGCAGCCAGGTGCATCGGCAAGTGATCCGCAAGGCCGCTGACGAGCGCGAGATCACACTCAATCCGGTCGTGAGCCTGCACTACGTCGAAGTAGTGGAACCGGACATGCACAACCCCGCGAGCGACCTGCAGCGGCTGTGCATCGCGCTGGAGCGCGAGTGGCAGCTCAAGGACCTGGAGTGCGACCTGTCGCTCCTGCAAACGCTCCAACCTCGGCTCCGCCAGGGAAAGTGGGCCGTCACTGTGGCGGTTCATGACCGCAAGAGCATCATCGCCATCTGGCCAGGCCTGCATGAGCGGGCCTATGGGCTCGCCGTGGATATCGGCTCCACGACCATTGCCATGCACCTGTGTGACCTGCTCACCGGCAACGTGCTGGCGACCAGCGGCGCCATGAATCCGCAGATCCGCTTTGGTGAAGATCTGATGAGCCGCGTGTCCTATTCCATGATGAACCCGGGAGGCGCGCAGCTGATGACCGCCGCGGTGCGCGTGGCCCTGAACGAGCTCATTGCGCAGGTGGCGAAGGCGGCCGGTGTCACGGGCGAGGAGATACTCGAGGCCGCGATCGTCGGCAACCCGATCATGCATCACCTGTTGTTGGGTATCGACCCGGTCGAACTCGGCGGCGCGCCGTTCGCGCTGTGCACGGACGGATCGGTGACGGTCAAGGCCTCGCAGCTTGATCTGCTGATGCATCCCAATGCGCGCATCTACGTGCTGCCCTGCATCGCCGGCCATGTGGGGGCTGATACAGCGGGTGTGATTTTGGCTGAGCGCCCAGACCTGCGCCCCGAGCTCACGCTGCTGGTCGACGTCGGCACTAATGCTGAAATCGTGCTGGGCAACAGTCAACGACTGCTGGCTTGCTCCAGTCCGACAGGCCCCGCTTTCGAGGGCGCGCAGATCAGCGGCGGGCAGCGTGCCGCGCCCGGGGCGATCGAGCGTGTGCGCATCGATCCGGTGACACTGGAGCCGCGCTTCAAGATCATCGGCTCCGACCTCTGGTCCAACGAACCGGGTTTCGAGGAAGCCACCGCGCACACTGGCGTCACCGGCATCTGCGGCTCGGGCATCATCGAGGTGGTCGCCGAGATGTATCTCGCCGGCATCATCAGCCAGGACGGAGTGGTGGTCGGCTCGCTCACAGCGAAGAGCGATCGCGTCATCGCCAGCGGGCGCACCTTCTCCTACGTGCTGCATCGGGGCGCGACTGCGATCCAGATCTCGCAGAATGACGTGCGCGCGATCCAGCTGGCCAAGGCCGCGCTGTACGCCGGCATCAAGCTGCTGATGGAACACCTCGGCGTCGAGCAAGTGGATCGGATCCGCCTGGCCGGCGCCTTTGGCGCGCACATCGACGTCAAATACGCCATGGTGCTGGGCATGATTCCAGATTGCGACCTTGCGCACGTCACCTCGGCGGGCAATGCCGCCGGCGCCGGCGCGCGCATTGCGCTGCTTGACGACCATGCGCGCACCGAAATCGAAGCGCTGGTGCGGCGCGTCGAAAAGATCGAAACCGCGATCGAGCCGCGTTTCCAGCAGCATTTTGTCGAGGCGATGGCGATCCCGCACAAGACCGCGCCGTTTGCGAAGTTGCGCGAAGTGGTGGCCATCCCCAAACCCATTGCCGCAGAACAGGGCGACAGCACCCGCCCGCGGGGTCGCCGGCCGCCGGCAGCGCGTCCGTGAGCGACCGTGCCACGGCGCGCGGCAGCTGCCTTTGCGGTGGCGTGCGCTATGAGGTACGTGGCCCCTTGCGCGACGTCATTGCCTGCCACTGTTCACAGTGCCGCAAGACCAGCGGGCACTACGTGGCGGCAACACAGGCATCGGCCGCCCACCTGCACCTGGTCGAATCAGCGACGCTGCGCTGGTATCGCTCTTCGGCAACGGCGGAACGGGGATTTTGCTCGCGCTGCGGCGGGAACCTTTTCTGGCGGGAGACTGCGCCGGGGACGGATGTGATCAGCATCATGGCCGGCACGCTCGAGGCGCCTACCGGCCTGCGGATCGTCGAGCACATCTTTACAGCCGATAAATCCGACTACTACGACATTGAGGATGGCGTGCAGAAGTCGCCGGACTGGCCCAGATAGTTTATCGTGCTGCGGCTGCCTGCGCCGCACGAGGCTGTGGGGCATCAGACGCCGAGCGTGCGGGCGGAGGTGGTGCGCTATCTCGATGCCGGTTTGCTTAATGAGCAGTGTGGTGGCGCAGGTCATGGGTAACAAGAATGCCGCGGGAATGGCGAATGCCTAAACTCTGGGCGATGGCGGGTACGGGTCGAGGACGTGCAACGTGATACGCTTGCGCCGCGCAGTGGTCGCCAAAACCCGAAGTTAGACATTGGGGCCAGGGTGGAGTCCTCCTTAAGCACTGAAGGCTTTCAGTACAGCGCCTTTATCAGCTACAGCCATGAGGACGAGCTCTGGGCGAAGTGGCTGCAGAGTGCACTTGAGACCTATCGCGTACCTTCGCGCCTCGTGGGTGCGCGGACGGCCGTGGGCTCGCTTCCACGCCGCCTCGCGCCTGTTTTTCGCGATCGGAGCGATTTACCGAGCGCCACTGACCTCGGCGCCCATATTCACGAAGCACTTCGCTCCTCTGCCAATCTCATTGTGATCTGTTCCCCGAGCGCAAGGACTTCGCGTTGGGTCGATGAGGAGATTCGCGCCTTCAGGCGCCTCGGAAGGGGCAGTCGCATCTTCTGCCTGATCGTTGCCGGTGAACCCAATGCGAGTGACCTCCCAGGAAGGGAGGCCGAGGAGTGTTTCGCGCCCTCCTTGCGCTTCCTCACCGGGCCGGCCGGCGAGGTGACCGGCCAGCGCTTTGACCCCATCGCGGCCGATGCCCGACCGGGCGGGGACGGTAAGGGCAATGCCAAACTCAAGATCCTCTCGGGTCTCCTCGATGTGGGGTTCGATGCGCTCAGGCAGCGCGAACACCGGCGCCGTCACCAGCGCATGGTAGCGGTCACCTCGCTCGCAGTGGTGGTGACGCTGATCACCACGGGACTTGCGATTGATGCGTTCATGGCACGGAATGCTGCGGTGGAGCGCCAACGAGAGGCGGAAGCCCTGGTCGACTTCATGCTCGGGGATTTGAACGACAGGCTACGGCAGGTGCAGCGTCTCGATATCCTGGAGTCGGTCGATACCAAGGCAATGGCCTACTTTATGGCGCGGCCGGACCGGCATGTCACGGACCAGACGCTGATGCTGCGCGTGAAGGCGCTGCAGAGGATCGGCAACGTGCGCGAAGACCAAGGCAAGTTGCCGGCGGCCATGGAGTCGTACCGTGCGGCCGCGGCGCTTGCCGCTACACTCGTGCAGCGCGCTCCGGGTGATCCGGAGCGCCAAGCCGCCTATGCCGAGACGCTCAATCACAGCGGTAACGCCTATTGGTTTCAGGGGGAGCTCGATCAGGCGCTCGAGAGTTTCCAGAAAGCCATCTACTTGCTGGAGCAGTCCACCGCTGCACACCCGTCAGACAACGCACTCACCGCGCTGGCTTCCGCCCGCACCAACGCCGGGCGTGTGCTTGAGGCACGGGGAGATTTCGTGGCCGCGAAGGCACTGTATGAGAAAGTCCTGGAGACCTCCAAAGTTCTGGCGCTGCACGAGTCGCGCGGCATCCGTGGCCAATCCGACCTGGCCGATGCCTATGATAGCCTGGGCAAGATTGCGCTGGAGCAGGGGCAACTCAGGGAGGCGATTGCGGCGTATCGCGATGTGCGTCGAATCAAGGTGCAATTGCTGGCGCAAAGCCCGAGCGACCGGGACGCGCAGGAGCGATTGTTGATCAGCAACGCCATCCTTGGCCGGACACTCGCCTTGTGCGGGGCCGATGAGGCGGCGAGGCACTACGTTCGCGAGGCCGTCGGTACCGCGAAGGCCCTGGTCGCGTTTGATCCAAGTCAGGCCGATTGGCGAGAGGAACTCGCCTGGTACAGCTTGCAGCTGGGCGGGATTGCACGCAGTGCGGGGCAAGTCGGCGAGGCTTCCAGCCTGGTCAATGAGGCGCTGCACCGGCTGGGGGAACTCGTGGCGGCAGACCCCACCAACAGCATGTGGCGCCAGGAGCGGGCGGCCGCTCAGGTCGAGTCGGCCCGCCTGCACCTCGCCCGCGGCGATCTGGCCCAGGCCGGCCCTCTGCTCGGTATGGCGCGGGCCGCGATTGCGGCTGAACGCACCGCGAGCCCGGCCGATCGCAACCTCCGACTGCTCGAGGCGCAGGCTGAGATGGTGGCGGGCCAGGTGGCGGCGCGGCAGCACGATGAGGGGAGTGCTCTCACGCACTGGACGAATTCGCGCAGGGCGATATCGGACGTTGCGCACGTGGGCGCGGACCCGAATATCCTTTCCACGTGGGCGAGCACGCTCTTGCTGCTCGATCAAACGGGTACCGCGCGACCGGTAATCGACCAACTCGCCTCGATGGGCTACCGCTCGCGAGACTTCAACGCGCTGCTGGCCGCGAAGAATCAGCCCTACCCGTCAATACCCGCGGTGGAGCGCTGTGGGAACGATGCAGGGGCGGCTGCCGAAGGCCGGGAAATGCGGTAGGCTTGGAAAGTGCTGGGGAGAGAGTTGGGTGGTGGTGGTCAGCCGCTCGCCAAGCAGTCCACGTAAGGAGTCAGACAATGTCCAAGAAGCTACCGATGTCGTGCACTGGCGGGATAAAGGTAAAGTGTGGTGTTGACAAGATCAGAGACACCATTGTCTTTGATTTGGGTGGAAAGTGTAAGTTCACAAGATTTCACTTCGTCGATGCAGAGCACAATCACTATTTGCCGCCTGGTTTTTCGAATAGCAATCCGCCCAGTGGTGGGGGAGATGAGATCTCGTACGAATACGATGGATCAGGCATGGCTGAAAATGGATACGATTTTGAGTATGGCACGGATAGCCCACTCCATGGCAATGGCTCAGGGACGATCAAGAACCGTTAGGCGCAGTTCATTTAAAGGGGTGGCATCATCGAGTTGGCAGCGGGTCAGTGGACTAAAGCCTTTGGTGTTCTGGACTCACCCGATCGCGTCGCGACGCTGATCCGCTGCGTTCTCAAACCACAGCCGTAAGGCGGACGCAGCTCTGAGCGTCGCGGTCACAGTAATCGGGGGTCATCCATGAATCGTCTTCTTACAATGTCTGTCCTGTTGTGTCTGACGGGCTGCGTCAGTACCGCCATTGTGCCTGTCGAGAAAGGGGCGAGCGAAGGCATGCAGGGGCGCGCAATCACGGTTACGCATCGTGAGAAGCCCAGTTTTGCGGCGATGACGGCTGGAAAGGCGTCGTTCGCGTTGATCGGGGCGTTTGCGATGATCAGCGTGGGCAACGCTACTATCAAAGAGAACGATATAGAGGATCCGGCCGTCCGGGATCGCGCATGAACTAAGTGATGCCATGATAAAGGCACACGCCTTGAGGTCGCTGGATAACACCGTGGCGGACGCGAGTGGC
>JAYTXT010000120.1:0-3802 GCA_043742765.1 Gammaproteobacteria bacterium
TCATTTGCATGGGCGCCGCGAATACCCTGTTGGAAATTTTTCAATTGAGTGACCAGATACCAGTCACTCATACCCTTGAGCCGGGGGGCATTCATTGCCTGCACGCCCTGCCCGTCCGCACCGTGACAGGCGCCGCAGGTCTCATAAGGAATTAGCCCGTGCTGCGCATTTCCGCGCACCGTTGCCGGGGCAGGATTGTCTGCCAGCGTCTTGATATATGCGACGACATTGTCAATGCTGGCGTCATCTACCAGCGTTGCCGCCATCGCAACCATGGTTTTTCCAGCGACATCCTGGTCCGGCGTACCACGGGCACCGTTCCTGAAATTCTGCAACTGCCGTCTCAGGTACCAATCTCCCTGGCCACTCAGTTTCGGCGCATTCAGCGCGAGGTTACCCTCCGCCTGCTGGCCATGGCATGCGGCGCACACAGCATAGAGTGGCATGCCCGCTACCGCGTCCCCGGCTACTCGAGCTGCGGATTGTGCAAAGGTCGGATAGCTGCTTAGCCAGGTCTTGAAGGCGGGCTCTTCGTCTACGACAACTTTACCGCGCATGGCGAAATGCGCAATACCACACAATTGTTCGCAGTAGGCGTCGAACTTCCCGGTCCGGGTCGGTGTGAACCAGAAGTAGGTGACCAGTCCCGGCACCGCATTCATCTTGGCCCGAAACTGTGGCACCGTGAAATCGTGCAAGGTGTCAATCGAACGCAGATTCACCTTGACCGGCTTGCCAATGGGCAGATGCAGCTGCGAGCCGGATATCAGGACGTCATCTTGTCCGTACAGATCGTCTGGATTGATGCCGAACGGGTTCGTGTCGCTGACGAACCGGGCATCGACCGTGCCCAGAACGCCATCCGCCCCGGGGAAACGATAGTTGAAATACCATTGGCGGGCCAGGACCTCGACCACCGCCGCGTCTTTCGGGACCGTTACGTACTTCGCCCATACGAACAAGCCGGGAGCCAACAAGGCAACGACTCCCACCGTGGTCAACAGGATCAGCACCCCCTCCAACTTCTTGTTTTCGGGTTCATATTCCGCCCGTACCCCCGCGCGGTGACGGTAACGCATCACAACATAGGCCATGAACAAATTGACGGCGACGAAGACAAATCCCGTGACCCAGAAAGTGAGGGTTACGGTGTCATCGACCGCACTCCAATTGGAGGCAAGCGGCGTGAAATACCACGGACTCAGGTAGTGAAACAGGACGGAGCCGACCACCAACAGAACCAAGACAATTGCCAGAATCATGCCTTACACCCTTAATTTTTTTCTGACTAGCAACCAACCTCAGCGGCCCAAACGGAAGCTCGGTTCATCGGCGTCGCACCTGCGCCGGTGCACAGCGGGCACATCGAGCTATAGCCGGACTCGGCTCAACGTCACGGCACTTCTCCCGTTGTGATGCACTCACCTTCATGCCCAGATAGCTCACAAAGCCAGGCAGTGAAGCGGGTTGCCACTCAGGATTTTATAGGCAACGCGGTCGAAAATAACAGCAAACTCCAGGCGACGTTATGATCCCGCCTTTGCCAATCACTTCAGGTCGCAAGGAGCGGCGTCAGTTCGAGGAAAAACCCCATGGTCGCCTGAAACACGACCGTAACTGAAATTCCCGGCCATGTCACGCTGTGGGCGGGCGGCCTGAGCCATGCAGACAGCCCGCTAAATGCCGTCGCTGTTGGCGTGGGTGGCCGATGCGGCATTCAGCGGCGCGAATCGGGGCGTTGCGGATTACATGACGCTGGTCAATCAGCAGATTCCCGTGATCAACGATTACGCCAGCTGCGAGCAACCTCGGACTCGCGTGCCTCGACTCGCTCTGGCGCCGCGGCCCGTTCGAGTCGATGGCGGCAAGTTCCGGCGAGGTAGCGGTCACATTGCACGACGGTTGCGGGCTCCAGGTTCGTGCTTGTGACGGGTCTCAACCAGGCTGGCTTAGGGGAAGGCGGCGAGTGCCGCAACCCTTTGGCGCCGCTCGCTCTGAACTCTTAAGGCCGCAGCTTCGAATTGTTGAAATGAACGGCGTTGGGACGGTGAATGGCGCTAACGTCTTGTTTTAAAGGATTTTATTGACACGCTCTGAAACCTCCTGAAACGCCCTGTGACCCCCATGCGCCGTTCAGGTCACGACCCGCGCTCGAGGTTCCGTCACGCCGCTTTGGGCGGGGAAATGCCGTGCAGTTCGAGCAGCGGCCCTATTTCAGGTTTACGGCCGCGGAACTCGACGAAGGCCTCGAGCGCGTCACGACTGCCGCCGCGCGCAAGAATGCTGTCGAGGAAGCGCGCCGCCGTCGCGCGATCAAAGGCGCCGTGACCGCCGAAGGCCGCAAAGGCGTCGGCGGCCAGTACCTCGGCCCACTTATAACTGTAGTAACCGGCCGCATAACCGCCGGCGAAGATGTGTGTGAAGCTGTGCGGGTAGCGGTTCCACTCCGGTATTCGCGTGACCGCGACTTCAGCGCGCACTTCCGCCAGCAGTTGATAGAGGCGCGACCCAAGCACGGGGTCGTATTCGGCGTGGACCCGCATGTCGAACAGCGCGAATTCCACCTGCCGCAGCGTATGCAGGCCCGCCTGAAAACTGCGGGTCGCGATCAGTTGCCGCAGTTTCGGCTCTGGAATCGGCTCGCCGCTGTGGGCGTGGGCGCCGATGCGCGCGAGCACCTCGGGTAGCCAGGCGTAGTTTTCCATGAACTGGCTGGGCAGTTCCACGGCGTCCCAGGCCACGCCATTGATGCCGGCGATGCTGGGGTAACCGACGCGCGTCAGCATGTGGTGCAGGCCGTGGCCGAACTCGTGAAACAGCGTTACCACGTCGTCGTGCGTCAGGAGCGCCGGCCGAGCATCCTGCGGTGGCAGCGAGTTACACACCAGATAGGCGACCGGCAGCGTGAGCTCGCCACCGAGCTGCAAACGGCCGACGCAATCGTCCATCCAGGCGCCGCTGCGTTTGTCGGCGCGCGCGTAAGCGTCGAGGTAGAAACTGGCGAGCGGCGCGCCGGCTGCCGACTGCACCTCGAAGTAGCGCACGTCCGGGTGCCACACGGATACGTCTTGCCGTTCGACCAGGCGCACGCCATAAAGTCGCTCGGCAACCTCGAACAGGCTCGCAAGCACGCGCGGCAGCGGCAGGTATTCGCGCAGTTCTTCCTGCGACACCTGAAAACGACTCTCCTGCAGGCGCTCAGAGTAATAAGTGATGTCCCAGGCCTCGAGCGGCCGGCCGGCATGGGCCTCGAGTTCGGCCAGCTCGACCGCTGCGTGCTCGCGCGCCGCGGCGGCGAGCTGTCGCAGGAACGCAGTCACCTCGGCTACCGTGTGCGCCATGCGATCTGCCAGCGCGTACTGGGCGAAGGAAGGGAAATCGAGCAGCCGCGCCGCTTCGTGGCGCAGCCGGAGAATATTCTCGATGACCGGCGTGTTATCGAAGCGGCCCGCCGTCGGCCCGCGGTCGGAAGCGCGCGTGCACCAAGTCTCGTAGAACGCTCGGCGCAGTTCGGTCGACTCGGCGTCGGTGACCACGGCGACGTAGGTGGGCTGGTCGAGACCGAGCACCCAGCCCGCGACGCCCTGCTGCTGCGCGCGCCGCGACGCCTGCTCGACGATGCCCGCATTGAGGCCGGCGAGCTGCGCGCCGTCGGTGACCGTGTGCGACCAGGCATTGGTGGCGTCGAGCACCTGTTCCTCGAATTTCGCCTGCAGCTGCGCCAGCTCACTCATCACCGCCTTGAAACGCGCCTTGCGCGCTGCGTCGAGCGCCACGCCCGCGAGACGGAAATCGCGCAGCG
>JAYTXT010000121.1:0-2859 GCA_043742765.1 Gammaproteobacteria bacterium
TGCCAGTGGCGGCCGCGCCCGCCACCGGCAGCGCTCCGGCCGCGGCTGAGCCGGAATCCGACTCGTCCGCCGCGTCGCTCCGCTCCTTCGCCGCCACCGTGCGTCGCGCGGCGCCGGCCGTCGTCAATATCTACACCGCGCGCGTGGTCACCGAGCGCGTGCAAGCCAACAGCTTCGAGCAGCTGTTCGGAGGCTTCGGGCCGCACTACCAGCAGCAGGTGCAGCGCGTGCTGGGGTCCGGCGTCATCGTCGATGGTGCCGGCCACATCGTCACCAACAATCACGTCATCGCCAACGCCACCAGCATCAGCGTGACGCTGGCCGATGGCCGTATCGCCGAGGCCCGGGTAGTGGGTCGCGATCCGGACACCGACCTCGCGGTGCTGTCGATCAAACTGGCGAAGCTCCCGGTGATGAGGCTGGGGCTATCCGCACGCGTCCAGGTGGGTGACGAAGTGCTGGCGATCGGCAATCCGCTCGGCCTGCAGCAGACGGTGACCCACGGCATCGTCAGCGCTACCGACCGCAAGCAGATCGGCGTCGCCACGTTCGAGAACTTCATCCAGACCGACGCCGCCATCAACGAGGGCAATTCCGGCGGTGCGCTCGTCAACGCCGCCGGCGAACTGGTGGGCATCAACACCGCCACGGCCGGCAGGGACATGGACGCGCCCCGCGCCGAAGGCATCGGTTTCGCCATTCCAGTCGAACTGATGCGCGGTGTGCTGCACGAGATTCTCGCGCACGGCCACGTGGTGCGGGGCTGGAGCGGCATCGTCGCCGACGATTTTTCCGACCAACAAGCCGCCCAGTACGGACTGGCACACGGCGGCGTGGTGATCACCAACCTCTACGTCAACAGCCCCGCGGTCCGCGCCGGGCTGCGCGCGGGCGATATCCTGCTGGCTATCGACGGACGCGAGCTGCGCGACGCCCACGACACCATGACGCAGCTGGCGAGCCAGAACCCCGGCAGCAACGTCAAGCTGCGCGTGCAGCGCGGCGCGCAGGTGCAAGAAGTGGAATGCCAGATGGTGCAGAGACCGAACCAGGTCTAGGGGCACCTGCACCGTCAACTCAGTTCGGCACGCGCCTTATCTGCGCCCCGAGCTGCGCGAGTTTTTCCTCGATCGCCTCGTAGCCGCGGTCGATGTGGTAGATGCGCTCGATGTCGGTGCGCCCCTTGGCGACCAGGCCTGCGAGCACCAGGCTCGCGGAGGCGCGCAGGTCGGTGGCCATCACCGGCGCCGCGGTGAGTTCGTTGACGCCGTGAATAATCGCGGTGTTGCCTTCGAGGCGGATCTCGGCGCCCATGCGGCGCATTTCCAGCATGTGCATGAAGCGGTTCTCGAAGATGGTCTCTACCACGGTGCCGACGCCGTTGGCGACCGTGTCGAGCGCGGCGAACTGTGCCTGCATGTCGGTGGGAAACGCCGGATAGGGCGCGGTACGCACGTCGACAGCGCGCGGGCGGCGCCCGCCCATGTCGAGTTCGACCCAGTCGGGACCCGTGTCGATCTTGGCTCCAGCCTCGGAGAGCTTGGCCAGCACGGCGTCGAGATGTTCGGGACGCGTTTTCTTGACGCGGATATGCCCGCCAGTGATCGCGGCGGCCACCAGGTAGGTGCCCGTTTCGATGCGGTCAGGCAGCACGTCGTAGTCGGTGCCGTGCAGCGACTTGACGCCGTTGATGACGATCTTGTCGGTGCCGGCGCCCTGGATTTGCGCGCCCATGGCGATCAGGAAATTCGCTACGTCGACCACTTCGGGTTCGCGCGCCGCATTTTCGATCACGGTTTCGCCGTCGGCGAGCGTCGCGGCCATCATCAGGTTTTCGGTGCCAGTGACGGTCACGGTGTCGAGCACCAGACGTGCGCCGTGGAGCCGCCCGGCGCGCGCGCGAATGTAGCCGCCCTCGATGTGGATATCCGCGCCCATCGCCTGGAGCCCGGCGACATGGATATTCACCGGCCGTGCGCCGATCGCGCAGCCGCCAGGTAGCGAGACGTCCGCGCGGCCGTAGCGCGCCACCAGCGGCCCCAGCACCAGGATCGAGGCACGCATCGTCTTGACCAACTCGTATGGCGCGAAGCATTCCTTGATCGAAGACGGATCCACTTCGATGCGCATCTTCTCATCCACGGTAACCGTCACGCCCATGCGCGCCAGCAGTTCGATCATGGTCGTGACATCGTGCAGGTGCGGCACGTTGCCGATAGTCACCGGGCCGTCGGCGAGGAGCGCTGCCGCCAGCACCGGGAGCGTGGCGTTCTTGGCGCCGGAAATACGGATTTCACCATCGAGCGGCACGCCGCCGGTGATCTGCAGCTTATCCAATGCGCGGCTCCTGCGGCGCGGCCCGGCCGGCGACTTCGCCGGGCGTCAGCGCCTCGATCGACAGCGCATGAATCTCGCGGCCAACACGGGTGCCCAGCGCCCGGTAGACCAACTGGTGGCGGGCGACGCCACGCAGTCCGGCAAATGACTCGCTGACAATGCGGGCGCTGTAGTGTGTCTGGTCGTCGGAGGCGACGGCCACCTCGGCGCCAGGCAGTGCCGCGCGGATGAGCTCGGCGACTTGGGAGGGGTGCATTAGGGCCTGCCCACACTCAGCGGATCGCTGCGACGGTGGCCCGCATGGTTCCGGACAAGGCGCGCCGAGCGCGGTGTGCTTATTGCACATGAGCGGGGCGCAACGCCGTCCGGGACTATGCGGGCCCCGTCCGCCTGCAACGAAGAGTACGCGCGCGCAATCTGGCCACCGTGCCTGCGATACAGGGGGGTTGCGCCCCCAAAGCCGCCAGGCGGCGTTGCTCGTCGTTCATTTGGAATGAGCAAACTTCTCTCCTCGCGCCTTGC
>JAYTXT010000122.1:0-8637 GCA_043742765.1 Gammaproteobacteria bacterium
CGCGTGCAACGGCTCGCTGCTGCCTTCCAGCACCCGCAGCGCCGCGTCGAGATCCTGGCGGTAGTCGGCAGTACTGATCAGTCCGACGCAGGGCGCCGAGCAGCGGCCGATTTGATGCTGCAGGCAGGGGCGGGTGCGATGCGCGAAAAAACCGTCGCGGCAATTGCGGATGCGGAACACTTTCTGCAGCTGTTGCAGCACCTGCTTGACGATCTGCGGGTTCGGGAACGGCCCGAACAGCCGGCCCCCGGGCCGGCTGCGGCCGCGCCAGAACTGCAGGCGGGGAAAGTCATGATCGAGTGCGCACAGCAGGTAGGGAAAAGACTTGTCATCGCGCAAAATGACGTTGTAGCGCGGCCGGTGCGCCTTGATCAGGTTGCACTCGAGCAACAGGGCGTCGGTCTCCGAGCCTACTACGGTGACCTCAACGCGCCCCACGCGCTTCAACATCGCCGCAACTTTCGGCGATTGCGAGCGCGAGCTGAAGTAGCTGCCGACGCGATCACGCAGGCGCGCGGCCTTGCCAACGTAGATCAGCTCGCCCGCGGCGTCATACATGCGATAAACGCCCGGCCGGTACGGCAGCGTGGCAACGAAATGTTGCGGGTCAAATGCGGGCGGGAGTTCGGGCACTCACGTGCGCTGCTTGCTGCGCTCGGCGATCAGCATCGCCAGTTCGAGCGCCTGTTCGTAGTTCAGCCTTGGGTCGACCTGCGAGCGGTAGGCGCGCTGCAGGTCGGCATCGGTGAGGCCGCGGGCGCCGCCGGTGCACTCAGTAACATCTTCGCCGGTGAGCTCGATGTGCGCGCCACCCAGGTGCGAGCCGAGCTCGCGGTGAATCTTGAAGGAAAGATCGAGTTCCTTCAGGATGTTCTCGAAGCGCCGGGTCTTGATACCACCGCTGGTGGTCTCGGTGTTGCCGTGCATCGGATCGCAGCACCACAGCACAGTCGAGCCGGTGCGACGCACCGCCTCGATGACGCGCGGCAGATGCTGCTCGATCTCCTTGACGCCGAACCGGTGAATGAGCGTAAGCCGCCCGGGCTGGTTGTGCGGGTTGAGGATCGCCACCAGTTCCTGCAGCCACTCATCGCTCATGCCGGCGCCGACCTTGACGCCGATCGGGTTGGCGATGCCGCGGAAGTACTCGACGTGCGCACCGTCGACCTGCGCGGTGCGCATGCCGATCCAGGGCATGTGCGTCGAGAGATTGTACCAGCGGTCCTGGCGCGCGATGAAGCGCGTCTGCGCCTGCTCGTACAGCAGGTGCAGGCCCTCGTGGCTGGCGAAGAATTCCACCCGGTTCGCATCGCCGACCTTCTGACCGGTGAGCGATTCGAAGAAATCAAGCGCGTCGCCGATCGAATCGACGATGCGCTCGTAGGCTTCGCGCAGCTGCGCGTGGCGCACGAAGCCGAGGTCCCAGTATTCCGGGTGATGCAGGTCGGCGAAACCGCCATCGACCAGTGCGCGTACGAAATTCAGCGTCAGCGCCGCGCGCTCATAGCCGCGCAGCAGCAGCTGCGGGTCCGGGCGGCGTGCCTCGGCCGTGAACTCCGGGTGGTTGACCAGATCGCCCCGATAGGCCGGGAGCGACACGCCAGCGCGAGTCTCGGTATCGGCGGAACGCGGTTTGGCGTACTGCCCCGCGAAGCGCCCCACCCGCACCACCGGCCGCTTCATCGCCTGCAACAGCACCAGGCTCATCTGCAGCAGCACTTTGAGCTGCTTGGCGATGCGATCGGACTCGCAGTCAGCGAAACTCTCCGCGCAGTCGCCCCCCTGCAGCAGGAAGGCTTCGCCCCGCTGTGCCGCGGCCAGCCGCAGGCGCAGGTTTTCGATTTCCCACGACACCACGATCGGCGGGAGCCGCGACAGGTCGGCGACCGCGCGCTCGAGCTCGGCGCTGTCGGCATAACTGGGCTGCTGTTGCGCCTTGCGCGACTGCCAGCTGGTCGGCTGCCAGGAAGTGGTGTCGGTCGATCTCATCGCGTCGATGTTACCACGGGCGATTCCGACGCCCTCCCCGGCAAGGCTATTTCCAGGCAGGCGCCGTGCAGGGAAGCGGATTCACCGATAACCAGTTCACCGCCGTAGAGCGCGACCGTGTCGGCCGCCATCGCCAGTCCCAGGCCATGCCCGCCTGATTGCTCATCGGCGCGCACGCCGCGACCGGTGACACGGGCCCGGTCGGCCGGGGCGATGCCCTCGCCGTCGTCCTCGACGCGGATCACCAGGCGTTGCGAGGGTGGCCGGGACGGATCGAGCCGGACCTGCACGCGCACGGCGCTACGGCACCACTTGCAGGCGTTGTCCATCAGGTTGCCCAGCAGCTCGGTAATGTCACCGCTGTCACCGACGAAGCCCGCGTCCGGGGCGACCTCGGTGTCGATGGCGAGGTCCTTGCGCGCGTGCACCTTGCACAGCGCGGCGCGCAGGTCGGCAACCAGCGGCGCGACCGGCACGGTCTGCTGCCCCAGCGTGGCGCCGCCGCTGGTCGCCGCTCGCTGCAGCTGATGATCGACGAGCCGCGCGATGCGGTCGATCTCGTGGTCCAGCGTGGCGCGCTGCTCGGTGCCACCATCGAGGGCGGCACGCATGATGGCGAGCGGCGTCTTGAGGCTGTGCGCCAGGTTGCCGAGCGTGTCGCGATAGCGGGCAATGCGCCGGCGCTCCGAGCGCAACAGCGCGTTGAGCGAGCGTGCCACGCCGGCGAGTTCGCGCGGAAACCCGCCGCCCAGCTGGCTGCGCTGGCCGCTGTCCACTTCGGTAATCTCCTGCTCAAGGCGCCGCACCGGCCGTAGCACGCGCCGCAGCAGCACTCCGAGCACCGCGAGCAACAGCAGCGCGAGTGCGCTGAACCAGGTGACGAACTGCCGATGAAAGCGTTGCAGCCGCGCATTCTGGCCTGCGAGGTCCTCGGCGACGCTGAATACGAGACGGGCGTTATTGCCCGGGGCATAGTCCCACTCCAGGCCGCGGTTGAGGATGCCAAGCTCGGTGCCGTCGGCGAGCCTGGCCTGGAAAAACGTGGTTTTGCCGATCGCGACCGGGCTGCCGAAGTCGACCGGCACGCCCGTCATCGAGGGAGAACTCCATAGCACCCGGCCCCGCGCGGTCCGCACCGCGGCGTACTGGCCCGAGCGTGGCACCGCGAGGCGCGACTCCGGATCGGGCAGCCGCAGTTCCATGCGGCCGGTATCGGTAAGCTCCGCCGCAGTGACCAGCGCGATCACCTCCTGGTCGAGCCGCTCGCGCAGCGCCTGCAGTGCCGAATCGTGGAAGATGCCATCGAGCACCACGACCGTGAGCGCAAAGGACAGCACCAGCGGCACCGCCACGGCAATGACCAGCTGGCGGCTGACGGAAGGCGTGCGGGCCATGCGTGGCGGGCGCCGTTGGCAGCTAGACGCTGCGCGCCAGCGCGATCCGATAGCCGCGGCCGCGCAGGGTGTCGATCGGCTTGATGTCGTCCTTGGGATCGAGCTTGCGGCGGAGCCGCGCGATCAACACTTCGATCACGTTGCTGTCACGTTCGAAATCCTGCTCGTAGAGTTTTTCGGTCAGCTCAGTCTTCGAGATCACGTCGCCGGCATGCAACATGAGATGCTCGAGCAGCCGGTACTCGAAGCTGGTGAGCTCGACCGGCGCGCCATTCACGGCCACGGTCTGGGCGCGCGTATCGAGCACCACCGCTCCGCAGTGCAGGAGCGGCGTCGTCCAGCCGCTCGAACGGCGCAACAGCGCACCGAGCCGCGCCTGCAGTTCGGCAAAATGAAACGGCTTGGCAACGTAATCGTCGGCGCCAGCGCTCAGGCCCTCGACCTTATCCTGCCAGCGATCGCGCGCAGTGAGCACCAGCACGCTGTAACTCTTGCCCGCGGCACGGAGTCGCCGTATGAGCTCGAGTCCAGACAGCTTCGGCAACCCCAGGTCGATGATCGCCACGTCGATCGGATACTCGAGCGCCGCAAACAGGCCCTCTTCGCCGTCGGCCGCGGCGTCCACGGCGTGACCGGCAGCGGTCAGGTCGAGCTTCAGCGATTCACGGAGCGCCGTCTCGTCTTCCACAACCAGGATGCGCATCAGGGCCTGCCTAACCCCCCGAGAGGACCTGCCCGGAAGCCGCATCGACGACGATGTCCCAGACGCGCTGCTCTGAGAGGAGTCGCAGCTCCAGCGCAGGCCGACCGTTGACCGTGGTTTCCGCGACCCGCACCACACGGGCGTTGAAGCGTTTTTGTACGGACTCAATGACACGATTGCGGTTCGCGCTGTCGCCGCCGGCCAGGATGCGCGCCGGCACCATCTCATCGGCGATGCCCAGCACCGGCGCCGCCGAGCCGATGCCCGGGCCCAGCAGCAAACCGATTGCGCCAGCAAGAACTCGAAGCTTCGCCATGCTCATTCCTGAAATGCCGCCGCCGCTACGGGGAGCCCGCAGCGGCGGGCGGCCCATCTTAGTATCCCTCGGGGCTCACCGTCACGCGCACCCGCAACCGCTCGCCCGGATCGTAGGGCAGGTCGGTCTGGTAGTTGCGATCGTTGTACCGGTAAGTGACGCGATACCCGTCGATCCGCCGATCGACCCGCTCGCTGTAGCGGGTCTCGCAACGCTCGCTGTCTACGGAGCGGCCGCCGTAGTCGCCACCGTAGGCGTTGCCGGCCCGCCGCTGCGAGGCATCATGACCGATGGCGCTGCCGATGACCGCGCCGGCCACGGTGCCCACGCCGCGTTCGTGCCCATGCCCGATCTGGTGGCCGATCACGGCGCCGATCAGGCCGCCCAGGATCATGCCGCCGGCTGCTGGCCGTTCGGCCCTATAGGAGCGGTCATCCGGCCCGTAGCGCGTCTCGGTAAAACATTCCTGCCGCGGCACGCTGGTGCGAACCTGGCGGTAACGGGGCTCGACATGCGTTACCCGTGCGTAGTCGTAGTCGGAAACGGCCAAGTTGCCAGGGCGGTCATGCTGCCAGAGCGAATCCTCGTCAGCCATGGCCGGTGCGCTGAGCACCAGGGCGACGGCCAGCCCCGACATCACTGTTTTGCTGAACATAAGCTGCTCCTTTCTAACGCGCATGGGCTGTTTCCCATGGCCAGGCATGCTACGGGCGGGTGCCTGAACGACCCCTGAACCCGCGGCTGGCCTGCGGAACAGCCTATTCCGCCACTTTCACAGCTTCCCAAAGCTCTGCCCAGCGCTCCGCGTCCAACTCGACCGCGACCCAGCCGCGCGCGGCGATCAGGGATTCCATCGCCGCGAAACGCCGCTCGAACTTGCGGCTGGCGGCACGCAGCGCGTTTTCCGGATCGACGTGCAGGAGCCGCGCCCAGTTGGCGACCGCAAACAGCGTATCGCCCAGTTCCTCTTCGACGGCGGCGGCATCGCCCTGGCTCACGGCGAACTCGGTCTCGCGCAACTCCTCGGCGATCTTCGGGCGCACCGCGCGCTCGTCGCTCCAGTCAAAACCGACGCCGGCGGCACGCCGCGCCAGCTTCACGGCGCGTGTCAGGGCCGGGAGCGACTGCGCCACGCCGGCCAACGCGCCGCGCGCACCCGCAGCCGCGCGTTCGGCCGCCTTGGCCGAGTCCCAGGCCTGTGCGAGGCCGATCCCGTCGCCCGGCGCTGCTTCCCCAAAGACGTGCGGGTGACGGCGCACGAGCTTGTCATGAATGCCTCCGGCGACGTCAGCAAAGTCAAACCAGCCGCGTTCCTGCGCCAGCTGCGCATGGAACACCACCTGGAACAGCAGATCGCCAAGCTCATCGCGAATTCGCGCCGGATCGTCGCTGGCGATGGCGTCAGCGACTTCATAGGCCTCTTCTATGGCGTGCGGCGCGATCGTGGCGAAGCTCTGGGCACGATCCCAGGGACAGCCGTGCTGCGGGTCGCGGAGCCGCCGCATCAGCGCGAGCAAGGCCTCGATCTGCTCCGCGGGTCGGCTCATGATTCACGCCCGAGCGCCATGTGCAGCACCTGGAGTAGTCCCGCAGTCGCGCCCCAGACCAGGCGACCCTCGTAATTCAGATCATTGAGCGTCACTTCGACGCCGCGCAGCACCCGGCGCACCGGGCGAAAATTTCCAGCGTCCACCAGAAATTCGAGCGGCATCTCGAATACCTCGGCTACTTCTGCGGTGTCGACCTGCAGCTTGAATTCCGGACGTAGCAGCGCAACCACCGGCGTGATGCGAAACCCGGTGAGCACGACCTGGTCTGGCAGGAAGCCCAGCGGCTCGATGAAGCGCGCGTCAATGCCGATTTCCTCGCGGGTCTCACGCAGCGCCGCCGCCACCATATCGGCATCACTGGCTTCAACGCCGCCGCCGGGGAAACTGATCTGGCCGGCATGGTGCCGTAGGTGCGGGGCGCGCGCCGTCAGCAGCAGCGAGGGTGCTTGCGGCCGATCGATGATGGGCACCAGCACCGCCGCCGCGCGCGGTGCTGCTGGCATCGCCGCGCGAGCGGCGGGCATTGTGGACAGCGGTCGCCCAGCCATATGCCAACGGGCCGGATCGTGGTCGGGCGCTGCGGCGAGCGAGCGGCGGAGCCGCTCCAGCCAGTCTGCGGGCAATGACAAGGCGCTAGCCGCCGCCGCTGCTTCCGCCCTTGATGCCGCCCTTCGCCAGTTCGGCGGGGTCGAGGAGCCGGGCAAGCTCCGCGGGCGGCAGGTTGGTCATGGCCGCCGCCACTTCACGGATCGGCTTGCCCTCGGCGTAGGCGCGCTTGGCGATGGCTGCGCCTTTTTCATAGCCGATGACCGGATTGAGCGCCGTCACCAGGATCGGATTGCGCTCGAGCGCCTCGGCCAACCGTGCCCGGTTCACGGTAAAACCCGCAATGGCGCTGTCGGCCAGCAGCCGCGAAACGTTGGCCAGCAAGCGCACGCTCTCGAGCAGGTTCCAGGCGATCAGCGGCAGCATGACGTTGAGCTGGAAATTCCCGGACTGCCCGGCAACGGTGATCGCCGCATCATTGCCGATCACCTCGGCGGCGACCATAGCGACCGCCTCGGGGATCACCGGATTGACCTTGCCGGGCATGATGCTGCTGCCCGGTTGGAGCGCGGGCAGCGCGATTTCGCCGAGGCCGGCCAGCGGACCGCTGTTCATCCAGCGCAGGTCGTTGGCGATCTTCATCAGGCTGACCGCGATCACCTTGAGCTGGCCGGAAAGCTCGACGGCCGCGTCCTGCGCCGACAATGATTCGAAATAATTCCGGCTCGGCCGAAATTCGATGCCGGTGAGCCGCGCGAGCGCCACGCAGAAGGCGGCGCCAAAGCGCGGCTCGGCGTTGATGCCGGTGCCGACCGCCGTGCCACCCTGCGCCAGGCAAAGCAGTCGCGGCTCAACGGCACGCACGCGCGCCGCGCCGTTCTCGATCTGCGTGCGCCAACCCGAAAGTTCCTGGGCCAGCGTGACCGGCATGGCGTCCATCAAGTGGGTGCGCCCGGTCTTGACGATACCGGCCAGCTCGGCTTCGCGCGCCGCGATCACCGCGGCGAGGTGTTCGAGCGCCGGCAGGAGCGATTCACGCGCCAGCAGCGCCGCGCTGACGTGAATGGCCGTCGGGATCGCATCGTTGCTGCTCTGCCCCATGTTCACGTGGTCATTGGGATGGACGCCTGGCGCCGTCCGCGCCGCGAGGTGCGCGATCACTTCGTTGGCGTTCATGTTGCTGCTGGTGCCCGAGCCGGTCTGGAACACATCGATCGGGAACTCCCGATCGTGCGCGCCACCGGCCACCGCGGCCGCAGCGGCGCTGATCGCCGTGGCTAACTGCGCATCGAGCAGCCCCAGTTCGGCGTTGGCCTGCGCCGCCGCCTGCTTGATCAGCGCCAGCGCGCGGATGAACGCGCGCGGCAGCGTGCGCCCGCTGACGGGGAAATTATTGACGGCACGCTGGGTCTGGGCGCCCCAGAGCGCAGCGGCGGGCACTTTCAACTCGCCCATGCTGTCGCGTTCCAGCCTAAATCCGTTCGAACTCATGGCAACCCCGACTTCGTTGACCCGCACGCCGCGCCGCGGCGCAACGCGCTACAATCTGGATTCTAACCTCGTGCGTAGCCTGCTGCATGGACCAAACCCGCCTGCTGGCCCTATCTCCTGTCGACGGGCGCTATGCCGCCACGGCCGAGCCGCTTCGCGCACTGTTCAGCGAAGCCGGCCTGATCCGCGAACGGGTCCGGGTCGAGGCCCTGTGGCTGCTGGAACTGGCGACTTCGGTACCGCAGCTGGCGGGCGCGACGCTGCCCCCGCCGGTGGCGGCGCGGGCCGCCGCAATGGCGCAGGATCCCGGGCCGCAGACTGCGGCGATGGTCAAGGAGATCGAGTCGCGCATCAAGCACGACGTCAAGGCGGTCGAATACCACGTGCGCGCGGAACTGGCCGCGGCTGGAGCGAGTCCGGCGACCCTCGAGCTGGTGCATTTCGGCTGCACTTCCGAAGACCTCAACAATCTGAGCTATGCGCGGCTGCTCGCCGCGGCGCGCTCGCAGGTGCTGCTGCCGGAACTGGCGCAGATCATCGCCACGCTGCGCGGCTTTGCGCGCGAGCACGCGCGCGTGGCCATGCTGGCGCGCACCCACGGGCAGAGCGCCAGCCCGACGACGCTCGGCAAGGAATACGCCAACGTGG
>JAYTXT010000123.1:0-17134 GCA_043742765.1 Gammaproteobacteria bacterium
CTTACTCACCAATCAATAATATAGTCGAATATAATGGAACGAAGTAGCGCGGTATCAATCCAATGCGATATGAGAATAGACGGCCGCACGCTCGATCATGCCACCCTTGAACAGATTCGCCTCATGGCGATTCGCCGGGTTCGCGAAGGTGAGGATCCGGGCGTTGTGATCGCCTCTTACGGATTCAATCGCACGACGATCTACAAGTGGATGCACATGGCCGCCGGAAGCGGGAACGGTCTGAGGGCGCTCAGTTCGACTCGCGGCACCGGTCGGCCGCGTAGTTTGACTGCGGCCCAAGAGCGCCAAGTGTTTCGCTGGGTCAATGGCCGCGATCCGCGGCAATACGGATTGGATTTTGGTTTGTGGACTCGCGCGATCGTGGCACTGTTGATCGAGCGGAAGTTCGGGATTGATCTGGGAGTCACGTCGGTCGGCTCGCTGTTGGCGAAGCTGCAGCTGACGCCGCAGAAACCTCTGCAACGTGCGTATCAGAGAGATCCCGAAGCGATTGCTTTGTGGCAGGAGCAGACTTATCCGGCGCTGGCCCGCCAGGCTAAACGTGACGGCGCGCAGATTCTGTTTTGGGATGAGTCGGGCTTTCGCGCCGACACCGTGCACGGCAAGACCTGGGGATTGCGGGGCCAGACACCCATCGTATATCGACCCGGGCAACGCCAGTCGATCTCGGCCGCCTCGGCGGTAGGTCTGCGTGGGGAGTTTTGGTTCTGCACCTATGTCGGTGGATTGAACGGCGAACTGTTCGTCGAATTACTGGGCCAATTGATGCGTCGGCGCAAAAAGCCGGTGCGACTGATTCTCGACAGCCTGCCCGCGCACAAAACTCGTCTCGTACGTGACTACGTGGAATCGACCGAAGGTAAGCTGAGCCTGCATTTCTTACCGGGCTACGCCCCCGAGCTGAACCTGGACGAATTGGTCTGGAGCCATGTCAAGCGCACCGGTACGGCACGACGGCCGCTGCAACAAGGCGAGAAGCTCGCCGGCCGTATTGACCAGCAGCTCGCGGGCCTTCGCGACGATCCAAAGCTCGTCCGGTCATTCTTCCATGCCCCTTCCGTCGCCTATATTCGTGACTGCTGAGTAAGGATCCACGGTGACCGATCTGCTCCACGCCGCCCTGCTTGGCATCATCGAAGGCCTCACTGAATTTCTCCCTGTCTCCAGCACCGGCCATCTGCTGATTGCCGAGCATTGGCTGGGCGCGCGCTCTGAGCTTTTCAACGTCGCCATCCAGGCTGGAGCAATTCTCGCATCGCTGGCGGTCTTCAGGCCGCGGCTGCAGCAATTGCTGCTGGGGTTGGGCGTGCGCGAAAATCGCGACTACCTGGCGAAACTTGCTGTCGCGTTTGCGATCACCGCCGTGGGCGGCCTGGTTGCCAAAAAACTGGGCGCAGAGCTACCGCAGACAGTCGCGCCGGTGGCCGGCGCACTGATCATCGGCGGCGTGCTGATGCTGCTGATCGAGCGGCTCGTGGCGAACCGCGCGGTGCTTGTCGAAGTCACCTGGTCGGTGGCCTGCTGGGTGGGGAGCTGTCAGATCCTGGCAGCGGTGTTCCCGGGTACCTCTCGCTCGGCGGCCACGATCTTCGCGGCGATGCTCGCCGGACTGACTTCGCGCCCCGCCGCCACCGAGTTTGCGTTCCTGGTCGGCATACCGACGATGTTTGCGGCAACTGCGTACGAATTGCTGAAGCTCCGGGGCAGCGCACCGGCAGCCGCGCCCGAAGACTGGTCCGCGTTCACGGTGGCTTTCGTGGTGTCGGCCGCCGTGGCCTTCATCGCGGTCAAGTGGCTGCTGCGTTACGTGCAGACTCATCGTTTTACGGCCTTCGCCTGGTATCGCATCGGCGCCGGCATTGCGCTGCTCGCCATCGTGCGCTGATTTGCGGATCTGATACGCCTGTCAACCAACGGCGCGCTGCGGCGTTGTCCAATCCATCTGCCACTGCCAGATGGAGTCCGCCATGTCCCCGATCAGCGACAAGATTAAGTCCAACCCGCCAGCCGGCGCTCGTTCACGCCTGCTGGCATTCGCCGCCACGGTCGCAACCGCATTGCTCGCGGCCTGCGGTAGTTCCGGTACCAGCGCGCCACCGATGGCCACTGGCAACGGCGTGGCCCTCGTCACGCTGCAGGATGCCGCGGGCGATTTCCAGAGTTACACCGTCGACGTCGTCGCGCTCAAACTCACCAAAGCAAGCGGCGCGGTAGTCGAGACGCTGCCCGCCACGGCGCGCGTCGATTTTGCGCAGCTCGTCGACCTGTCGGAGCTGATCAGCGCCGGACAGATCCCGGCAGGTGACTACGTCGCCGCGACGCTGACGCTTGACTACAGTAACGCCAGCATCAACGCGGAAGACGCCACCGGCGCGAGCCTCGCGCTGACGCCACAGGACGCCAGCGGCAAGCCGCTCACCGGGCCCATCGACCTGACGGTGCAGCTCGACAACCGCCATCACCTGGTCATCACCCCGGGCCGCACCGCGCGCCTGGCCTTCGACTTCAATCTCGCCGCTTCCAATGCGGTCGACCTGCCGACGGCAACGGTCAAGGTATCGCCTCTCATCCAGGCAAGCGTGGTGCCGCCGGCCGACCTCGCGATCCGCGTCCGCGGCACGCTCGCGGCAACGGATACCGCGGGCAGCAGCTATACGATCAACGTGCGTCCCTTCCATCTGGGTTCCGGCGCCGCCGGCCAGGTCGTGGTGCACACCACGGACACGACGCACTTTGAGATCGACGGCACGAGCTACACCGGCGCCACCGGTCTCGCGGCCCTGGCCGCCGAGCCCGCCAACACCATCACCGCAGCCTTCGGAACGCTCGCGACCAGCGATTTCAGTTTTACCGCGAAGCGCGTGCGCGCCGGGACCAGTGTCGAGAGCAACACCGTCGACCGCGTGCGCGGTGTCGTAACCTCGCGCAGCGGCAATGCGCTCACCGTGCGCGGCGCCACGCTTGATCGACGCGACGGCGGCTTTTCGTTCATGCGCGGCGACGTGACCGTCAATATTGCCGACGCCACCCACGTCACCGAAGAGGGTCACACCGGCGCCTTCGGCATCGCTGACATCTCGGTCGGGCAGCGCATCTGGGCCACCGGCACCGCCACCATCGATGACGCCACCGGCACGGCGACGCTCGATGCCACGGCCGGCCGCGTGCGACTCGAGATCACGCCGCTGTGGGGCATAGTTACCGGCCCGGTCGCCAATCCGCTGACGCTCGACCTGCGCGCCATCGATGGGCGCAGCCCGTCGATCTTCAATTTCGCCGGCACCGGCGCCAGCCCGGCAAGCGACGCCAGCCCGGCGGCTTACCTGGTTGACACCGGCGCACTCGACCTCGCCGCGCTTGCGGTCGCCGCCCCGGCACGCGTCTTTGGCTTCCCGGTGCCATTCGGCTCGGCGACCGGCATCGATTTCAACGCCGAGACGCTGGTCTCATACAGTCAGGTCAAGAATCAGATGCTGGTGAACTGGGCCAGCGGTGGCGTTACTGGCGCCTTCCCTGGTCTGACCGCCACCAGCACGGCGCTGAACCTGGATCTCACCGGAGTCGGTGCCCTCCACTTTCTGCAGATGGGGCCGGTGCGGGTAAATCTGCTGTCACTTGCCGCCGCGCCGCAGCTCGTCGCTGACGCCATGGCGAGCGACACGGCGTACGTAATCGGTCACGCTTATTCACGCCGGACCGAGAACTACCAGGCTTTTACCGATTTCATCGCGGCGCTGGCCGGCGACCTGAGCGGCACTCAGACCGTGCTCGGCCTGGCGGCAAGCGGCAAGTACGCCGCCGCAGGCAATAGCTTCACGGCCAACCATGTCGCGGTGCTGTTGAACGACTAGCCGGCTTTAACGGGCCGTCCGGCAACAGAGGGGCCCGCGCCACCAGGCGCGGGCCTGTTTCATTGACGCCGCCACTCAGCGCTTGAATTGTCACGACGCTCACCCCACATTAGCGCCTCCTCGCACTTACCCAGGATTCCGATGCTCAGAGGCAGCGACCACAGAAACGCCGCATTCCCCATCGCCCCGTTGTTCCTCGACCGCTGGTCGTCCCGGGCAATGTCCGGCGAGGCGCTCAGCGAGGCCGAACTGATGACGCTGTTCGAGGCCGCGCGTTGGGCGCCGTCGTCCGGAAATTTCCAGCCGTGGCGCTTTCTCTACGCCCGGCGCGACACGGATTTCTGGCCGGCGTTCCTCGATCTGCTCAATCCCGGCAACCGGACCTGGGCGGAAAAAGCCGGTGCATTGGTGCTGGTCATCTCGCGCATGCATCACGACGGCGACGGGCGTCCGTGCACGACGCACTCCTATGACGCCGGCGCCGCCTGGCAGAACCTGGCCTTGCAGGCGTCGCTGAGCGATTTCGTCGCGCACGGCATCGGGGGTTTCGACTACGAGCGCGCGCGGCGTGTGCTGCGCGTTCCGGCCGCCTACGCGGTGGAAGCCATGATCGTGATCGGCAAACGAGGCGATGCAGCCGGGCTGAGCGAATCACTGCAGAAGCGCGAGACACCGAACGATCGCCGGCCACTGGCGCAGAGCGTCTGCGAAGGTCCCTTCAGCCTTTAGGCCTGGCATCAGGCTTTGGGCCTGCTCACGTTTGTGCCCTCGCCGCGCTGCGTCAGCAGCACCAGCACGCCGATCGCGGCCATCGCCCAGACGATCACCGGACTCGAGGGCAGGTCGCTCAGCGCCGAGATGGCCAACCCGACCGCATAGCTGACCGCCGTCAGCGCGTAGCCGATCACAAGTTGCCGCGCCACCGGGTAGCGATAGGTCGCGATCGCCGGGACAATCAGGGTCGTGAACACGAGGTAAACGCCGACCAGCTGCACCGAGACGGTCACGGTCACCGCGAACAGCACGTAGAAGCCGGTGCGGCCCAGACGCGCGCGCCATCCGAACCAGACCAGCAGCACGAGTGCCGTCAGTATCGCTGCGCGCACCAGTTGTGCGGGCGTGACCCAGAGGATCTGGCCGGCCAGCAGGTCCTTGAGGTCCTCGCCACCATGCGGATCGTTCGCGAGCAGCAGGATCTGCGCGGTTGAGGCCAGCACGAACAGCACGCCGATCAGCGCCTCCTGCACTTCCGGGCGCTTGCGCTCGGTCCAGGTCAGGAGTAGCGCCGCCAGCAGCGCCGCGCTTACGGCCGCGACCTGCGTCACCCAGCCCTGCAGTTCCAGTCCGAAATAATGCGCGGCGATCACGCCCATGCCGGCGACTTGCGCGATGGCGAGATCGATGAAGACGATGCCGCGAGCCAGCACCTGCTGGCCGAGCGGCACGTGCGTGGCGAGCACGATCACACCAGCCAGGAGCGCCGGCCACAGAATGCTGAAATTCTCGGCCAGTGAATTCATCGCCTCACTCCGGTCAGGCGATTGATGGTGTCGTCGAAGAGCGCGAACAGATCTTTGGCGGCCGGCGTGCCACCGACCGAATAGGGCAACAGCACGACCGGCACATGAATGCGCTCAGACAGCCAGTCCACCGCCTTCGAGTCATTGTAGGCATTCCGCAGGATCATCTTCGGCGGCGCTGCGCTGAGTCTGGTCACCAGAGCCGCGAGGTAGCTGCTGCTCGGCGGCACGCCGGGCTTAGGCTCAATCGCGGCGACCTCGGTGAGACCCAGCCAGTGGCACAGATACACCTGGTCGCGGTGTATCACCACCACCGGCACGCCCTTGAGCGGCGCGGCCTGCGCTTCCCAGCGCGCCATTGCGGCCTTCCAGCGCACCTGGAAATCACTCGCTCGCACCTCGTAAAACTTCGCATTGCTGCCATCGACCGCCATCAGGCGCGTCGCCAATGCGGTGGCCACGATGGCCACATTGCGCGCGTCGAGATGCGCGTGCGGGTTGCCCTGTGGATGCACATCGCCCATCGAGCGATCGACGGCCGATGGAACTTCCAGCAGCCGCAGGTTCGCGTCGGCCTCGAAATAGCCGGGGTTGCCAGGCTGGATGCGCGCGTTGCCGGATTCACGCAGCAGGATCGGCAGCCAGCCGATTTCCAGTTCTGCGCCGGTGGCGACTACCAGGTCCGCGTTGCGCGCGCGTGCCACGAGGCTCGGCTTGGCATCGATCCGGTGCACATCCTGAAACGCGCTGGTCGCGGCGTAGACGTCGACTTTGTCGCCGCCGAGTTCGCGCGTGAGCGCTGCCCACTCCGGGGTCGTGGCCAGCACGCGCAACGCAGCTCGCGCCGGTGCCGGCGCCATGGTGAGGGACATCAAAATCGCTATCGCGGCGCAGGCTGATCGGTTCATGGTCACTCCTAGAATTTGTGGGCGCCGTGGGCGCCGATGGCATAGAGATACTGCAGCATCAGTTGCCGGTCGCGCACGCTCATGCGCGCGTCGTCCCAGGCGTACTGCAGCCGCAGGCGCGAGAATTCGCTCGGATTCCAGTCGAACATCGCGCTGACGCGCCTCGGCGAGGCCGGCGCCAATGCGCCGAATGCGGCGAGCGGCAGCACGCCGTGCTGCACCAGGCCGATCGTGATATCGCCAGAATCGAGTGAGTCGTAGCGCGCACCAACGCGCCAGCGCGGCAGAAACTGGTAGACCCCTTGCAGGTACCAGCCGGACTGACGCGAGCCGTAGCTGTCCGCCAGATCCTGCTGCGCGCTGGCGAAAGCCAGTTGACCGTTTTCATTGCGCCGCAGATATTCCGCCTGCAGCTTGAACGAACGCAGATTCCCATTGCCGTGCGGCGCCCATTTCAGGATGGCATCCGCCACCCAGGTGCGCGAGCGGCCGGTAAAAGCGTCGACAACTGCTGCGCCGTTACCGTCGACATCGGCAAAGCTGCGGTCTTCGGCACGCTGCGCGAGCCAGGAAAGCCCGGCGCGCCAGCTCAGCGAATCGCCGATGTCATCACCGATGTGCGCCAGCAAGGCGCCCCCATTGAGGCCATTGCGCTCCAACGCGGTGCCGGGAAAGCGCTGGCCGTTGCCGGTTTCCGCCGCCAGCTCGATGAACAGATCGGTGGGCGCCAACCACTTGAGTTGCGCGCCGTCCTGCGCCAGCTGACCACCGAACATGGCCTGGTAGACCAATGGCTGGTCGGCGAAATCCCAGGCGTGGCTGTGAACCTCGTTCAGGTAACCGAGAGCGGAGAAAAACCGTCCCCCCTTGAGCGATAGTCCAGAGGGTAAAGCCATGGTCTTGACATAGGCCTCCTCCACGCTGACGGCGTTCTCGCCGCTCAGCGACGCGGTGAGGTTGGCGAAGAAGTAGGGATCGACATTCGCCGCCAGCGTCAACTCGGACTCGCCCAGATCGAAGCCGCGGAGTCCCGGACCGACCGCGTCGCCCGCGGGCATGAAGCCGGCGATACGGTAGTCAGCCGGATCGGCATCGAGCTGCGCAAAGCGTCCGCCGAGGATCACCGAAACCGCGGGGTTGAAGGCATTGGCACCACCACCGCCTGGCGGCGGCGATGGCGCCGGCGCGAATGCCGGTGGCTCAGGGACCGCCGCTGCCGGTGGCGTCGCGGCCACCTGCGTTTCGAGTTGCGCCAGACGCGATTCGAGCGCCTGGATCTTCGCCTGGTAGTCGGACCTGAGCGCGTCGAGCTGTGCGCGCAGCTCGCTAACCTCGGAAGCATGCGCCGGCGCTGCGACCAGCAGCACCGTGGCTATTGCGCTGATACGCAACGCGTGAAAACAATGGAACGGAAACATGGCAGCACCTCAACAGTCGCCTCACGGCGGCCAGGCGCTGTGGCGCCCGGTCCTTTAACAGGAACCAGGACTGGCGGGTGGTGCGCGGGAACGATAGGCGGGATGGACGGCGGCGCGGTGAAACCCGGCCGTGAAAGTGCCGCCGAGAATCAGCGGTTCGATGGCAGCGGCGACGACCGGATAGGACACGCCGCTGACCGCAGCCAGGAGCGGCGCGAATGCGCTGCACTCGACGCAGGGTGCCGGATGGGCGCTGCGCTGCACCGGATCGGGCGTCCTCGCAAGATGCGCATAGGCATGGGCCTGCGCGCCCAGCTGCGCGATCAGGATGATCAGCGCCAGGACCAGGGGAAAACCCGCGTGCCGCTGGGGTCGCATGGCCCTAATCTAACCGCCTGAACGAAGCCTGGCCAGCCTTTACAATCAGCCCGGCGCCGGGCGATCCAGGAGCCGTACATAGCGCGGCTGGCCCGCAACCCGCGCCAGCCAGGCATGCAGCTGCGGGTATGGAGCCAATTCGAGCCCGCCATCCTCGGCAACATGCGTGTAGGCGTACAGGGCAATGTCGGCGATGCTGTAGCGCTCATCAACAAAGTAGCTGTGCTCCTGCAGGTGCGTTTCCATCACCGCGAGCGCCTCGCGTCCGCGCGCCAGGCGTTGCGGCAGTTCCGCGCGGCGCGGGCTGTCGGCGCCCAGGTGGCGCATGATGAAGCGCGGCGTCGCGACGTTGGGTTCGTGGCTGTATTGCTCGAAGAACAGCCACTGCAGGACCTGCGCGCGCGCAAAGCGCTCGGCCGGCACGAACGGCGTGCCCTCCGCGAGGTACCAGAGGATCGCGTCCGACTGCGCCAGGTACCGGCCGTCATCGAGCCCGAGCAGCGGAATGCGGCCGTCGGGGTTCATCGCCAGGAACTGCGGCGTGCGCGTCTCACCGCGCATGATGTCGAGTTCCACGTAGCGATACGGGATGCCCAGCTGCGAGAGCAACAGTCGCACCTTAAAGCCGTTCCCGGAATCGAGATAGTCGTAGAGCGTGATCACCTCAGACCTCCACGGGCGTGTCATCGCGCCCGCCCCATTCTGCCCAGGAACCATCGTACAGCGCGCCTTCGGGAAATCCGGCGACCGCGAGCCCCAGGTTTACGATCGCGGCGGTCAGGCCCGAGCCGCAACTCGTTATGACCGTGCTGTGCCCGTCAACGCCGACTGCAGCAAATCGTGTGCGCAAGATTTCTGCCGGCAGGAAAGTCTGCTGCGGCGTAAGCAGCTCGCCAAACGGCAGGCTACCTGCCCCCGGCACATGCCCGCCGCGCAAACCCGGACGCGGCTCGGGCGCGCGCGCGTGAAACCGATCCGCAGACCGCGCGTCGATCACCTGTTCGCGGCGCGTTTGCAGATTGTCGCGTACCTCGCCGAGGCCGCGCAGCAGCCCGGCCCGGAAGGCGCTTTGGAACCGGACTGGCTCGATGGGTTCCAGCGGCCCGCTCTGGAGCGCACGCTCCTCGGCGCGCCACTTGGGCAAGCCACCGTCGAGCACTGCGACCGCATCGTGCCCGAACAGGCGCAGCATCCAGCGCGCGCGCGGCGCGGAGAATATGCCGTGCTGGTCATAGCAGACGACGCGGCTCGTGTTCGTCACGCCCAGCTCGCCCACGCGCCGTGCGAATTCATCCGGCGTGGGCACCATGTGCGGCAGCGCGCTCTCCCGGTCGGCGATCAGGTCGATATCGAAGAAACGCGCGCCGGGAATGCGCACCGCCTCATACAGGGTCCGCGCGTTGCGCGCATCCCCCGGCATGTAGAGCGTGGCGTCCAGCACCACGAGGTCCGTGCTCGTCAGCTCCGCAGCGAGCCAGTCGGTAGTGACCAGTGAATCCATGGCCTATATTCCGCGCAATCAGGCAGGTGCTGCAACTGGCGCGAGCGGCTAATATGAGCGGATGAAATACTGCAAGTTAGCCGCAGTCTGCTGCGGCTTGCTGCTGCTTAGCGGGTGCGAAACCGTGAGCACCACCACCCCCGGCGCGGTGGGCGTCGATCGCAAGCAAATGATGTTTGTCACGGAAGCGGAAGTCGAACAGGGCGCCACGGCGGCCTACGCTGCCGAGCTGGACAAGGCCAAGCAGAAGGGAGAACTCAACGCCGATGCGGCGCAGACCCAACGCGTGCGCACGATCTCGGAACGGTTAATCAAGCAGACGCCGGTATTCCGGTCCGATGCCGCGCAGTGGGCCTGGAGCGTCAATGTGCAAAACAGTGCGCAGCTCAACGCCTACTGCATGCCGGGCGGCAAGATCATGGTGTACTCGGGCCTGATCGACAATCTGAACCTCAGCGATGCCGAGCTGGCCACCGTCATCGGCCACGAGATGGCGCATGCCCTGCGCGAGCACAGCCGCGAGGCCGTGTCACGCGCCCGCGCCGAGCAGTTGGGCCTCGGTGCCCTCGCGCAGATCGCCGGCCTGAGCACTACCTCGGCGAATATTGCCGGAGCTCTTACTCAGATCACCTTCAACCTGCCGCACAGCCGCGTGCAGGAATCGGAGGCCGATCGCATCGGTCTCGAGCTGATGGCGCGCGCCGGGTACGATCCGCAGGCGGCGCTGTCGCTGTGGCAGAAAATGGGGCAGGCCAGCCAGAACGGCACGCCGGCGTTCCTGAGCACGCACCCGAGCGACCACAGGCGGCTCGCGGACCTGCGCTCGCTCCTGCCGCGCGTGCAGCCGCTCTACGAGGCGGCGGCCAAACACTAGATTGTGGCCGCCGAACCTCAGTGATTGCCGCGCTCCGCTCGCCGGTCTTCGCGCTCGTGCGCGGGCGGCGCCCTCGGGGCGCTGGGCGTAGGGGCCGGGGGCGGTGCAGAGCGCGATTCCGGTGTCGGCGCCGAGCGCTGCGGCGCCCGGTATTGCGGTGGCGATGAGTAGCGCGGTTGCGATTGTGACTCGCGTTCCACTCTGACCGGCGGGCGCGGCGCTTCAGGTTCCATTGGCCGAGTTTGCGGCATGCGCTCAACCTCGCGCTCGATGCGCCGCTCGCCGGGCGGCGCGACGGGCCGGTCCTCGCGCAGTATCTGCGGGCGTTCCACGGGCAGCGCCTCGCGCTGGCGCGTCATCGGTACGCGCTCGCGCATGCGCTCACCCCGCTCCATAGCCGGCGGGGCAGACATCACGGGACGCTCGAACACTGAGCGATCCGGCCGCACCCCGGGGCGATCGGTCGGCAAGACCCGCCCGACGCTGCGCGGTTGCGGGCGAAGGTCCGGACCGCGTGCTGAAAATGGCGCCTGGCGCGGCTCTTCCGGTTCCGCCTGCAGGCGGTTGCGGCCCACCGGCCTGGCCGAGATGAAGGTATCGCGCGATACCGCTGTGTAGGCGCCCGGCACTCGCTCGTTGGCGTAGCGCCGCTCGGGGCGCTTATCACCGGCGCGCTGCCGCTCATCGATGAAGCGATCGACGTCCGCATGTTGCAGGCGCGTGTTGGACAGATTCACAGCGCGCAGGTAATTGTGGCTGGCGCGGAACGGCGGCTCATAGATTTCGTTGTAACCCAGTGGCACCCAGCCGACGCGCGGCGCGTGATCTCCTGCGCTCTGGTGCCTGGGGTAGCGATCGCCCCGCCAGGCCACCAACGCCGGCGCAAATACCGGCCGATGCCCTTCACGCTCACCCGGCGCCCAGCCCCAGCCGCGCTGCGAATGCACCCAGCGGCCGTAGTGACAGGGCGCAAAGCCCCACGGTTGGTCGTCGATCCAGGTCCAGCCCCACAGGCCGATCCAGACCCAGTGGCCAAACCGGTAGGGCGCCCAGCCCACCACTACGACCTGCGGGAACCAGACCGAGCCGTAGTACGGATCGACGGCCCAGTCGCCGTAGCCGTCGAGCTCTTCGTAGCCGACGACATCGCGCGACACGTAACGCGCGGTGCGCGACTGGTCTTCACGGTGATCGCGGTCTTCAGCCCACAGATCCAGGCTGTCGGTCGCCCCGGCGGCGACCAGCGCCAGCGCCGGATCATCGCCGCCGACCAGATCGACGGCTTCGTCACTGTGCACGATGCGACTGCCGGAAGCACCACGCGCCTCCGCGCGCCCGCTCCAGACCGCCAGATGCGCGCGCGCGTCGCGATCATCGACATCCAGCCGGTAGCCGCCGGGCCGCAGCAGGGAAATCTCGCCGGCCGGCGTTTCGATTTCGAAACGCTCGTCGGGATCGAGTACACGGATCCGCACACTCAGCGACCCGGCCGTGAGCCGCAGGCGCACGCGGCGGTCGTCGATGGTGAGGAACTGCAGCGCCGTGCGTGCGCCGAGCCGGAGCGCTGCCGAGCCGATGTGCAGCTCAGCGCGCGAGCCAGTTTCGATCCAGATCTTGTCGCCACCGGTCAACGGGCGGTTCAGCAAGTCGTCGACCCAGTCGTCGGTGCCGGCGGGTTCCATCGCGCCGCGCCCGTCGAGGAGATTGACGCGCGCCACGCGACCCGGCGGGTCATCCTGCGCAGCGCTCGCCGCGGCGGATGCCAGTACCGCACAAAGCGCGGCAACAACCAGCAGCCGTGAACCGGTAAGTGAGCACAGTGAGGTATTGCGCATGATGGCCGCTCCCTGATCCAGTTGCCTGAACAATACAAACAGTGTGACCGCCCGCCTGGGCAATAGTGCCGCAAAATGGCGTTTCCGCGGCTTTCCAGGGAAAATTTCGCGCCGGCGCCAGGGTTCAGCTGCTGTTCAGCCAGCTTGGGGACCCAGAAGAGCAATCGCGGGCCACCCTAGGCATGCTGCCCCGGGTGCGTCACAATCGCCGCCGATGATTCACCAGCATCCGACATGGCACGTGTGGCAAGCTGGCGCGGCAACCGGGCTTTAAATACTGGAACTACGACACGCACGTAATGCACGACTCGCGTATCGTCTTCTTCAACAGCCAGGGCCTGTTGAGCGGCACCGTAGCTCCCGCCACCGGTGACTGGTCTGCCCTGCTCTGATCACCGGAGATGACTCAATGCGACGCACCATGAACTCCACGCGGCATCGTCTGTGCGCCATCGCGCTGCTGGTGGTAGCAATCGCCGCACTGCCCTCGCCTGCGGCGAGCGCCACCCCTGAGAAGCAAGCGCTGGCGGAAATGCAGAAAAAACTCGACGCGAGTCTGCAGATGATCCAGGCGCTCGGCGAGCGGGTGCGCGAGCTGGAAACAAAACAGGCCGCGACGGCGGCTGCGCCCGCAGTCGCCGCTACCGCGCCGCCGGTGCCTGCGACCACGGTGGACAATGCCCGGCTTGAAGCCAACGAGCAAAGGCTCGCGCAGCTGGAAAAGGAGAATGCCAGCCGCAATGCCGATGACACCGGGCTTCCGCTTCATGGCTTCGCGGATGTCGGCGCCGGCACGCGCAACCCGATCAACCCCGACCTCAAGGGCTTCTACGTCGGCAACCTCGATTTCTACATGACCCCGCGCCTGGGCGATCGCACCCAGGCACTGTTCGAGCTGAACACGGAAGTGAGTTCGGAGGGTTCCGTAGACGTCGATCTGGAACGCGCCCAGATCGGCTACCAATTCAGCGACCAGGCTACCGTGTGGATGGGCCGGTACCACACACCCTACGGCTACGTGAACACCGCGTTGCACCACGGCAGCTGGATCAACAACTCGCTGCGCCGCCCGAACTTCCTGCAGTTCGAGGACAACGGCGGCATCGTCCCGGCGCACACGGTTGGCTTGTGGGTAACCGGCTCGACTCGTGGCGGCGCCGGCAAGGTGCTGTACGACGCGTACCTCGGCAACAGCCAGGCAGTCGTCGACGGCGTGCTTGAGATGCGCAATGCCGGCAACACTGACGGCCAGCTGATCGTCGGCGGGCGCGTGGGCTTCCAGTTCAACGCAGGCGCGACCGAAGGGCTGACGCTCGGCGGCCACGCCTTCAGCGCGCATATCGCCAACAATCCAGTCACCGTGAACGGTGTTCCGGTCGCGGCCGGCGCGACGCGCGTGCTGAGCTACGGCGCCTACGCGGTCTACGACACCGACCGGTGGGAGCACATCGCCGAAATCTACCTGTTCGACAACGAGGACCTGAATAGCGGCAGCGGCAGGCATCGCAGCAACGCCGGTTTCCTGCAGTTGGGCTACCGCGCCCCCTGGGGCGTGCCGTACGCGCGCTACGAACGCGCCGCGCTCTCGCAGGCCGATCCGTATTTCGCCGCGCAGACCGCCGGCGGCTCGTATTATCGCGTCTCGCTCGGGACGCGATTCGACCTGGACCTTAAATCCGCCATCAAGCTGGAACTCGCCAATACGCGCCTGACTGATCGCAGCCGCGACCAGTACGGCGAAGGGCTGGTGCAATATGCGATCCGCTTCTGATCCGGGCCTGCGCCGCACGCGGCGGCAGCATCAGGGCCAAGTCTGGCTGTTCGGCGCCATGCTGGCCGCCAGCAGCGCCGTCGCGGTGACCAGCGATCTATACGTGGTCTGCAACGTCAACGTGGCCCTGCAGCCCAACGATGTGCGCGATGTGTTCATCGGCGAGAAGAGCTTTGCCGGCAGAACGCGACTGACGCCGGCCGACAACCTGGCGGCGCAGGCCGCGTTCCTGGTAAGAGTGGTGAAGGTCAACGCTGACAAATACACCAACCTGTGGACCAAAAAATCCTTCCGCGACGGCGCCAACCCGCCGCCCGTCAAAGCCAGCGATGCCGAGACCATCGCCTACGTGAGGCAGACCCCAGGGGCATGCAGCTACGTGCAGAGCGTGCCGCCGGCCGGAGTCAAAGTGGTGGGCAAGTTCTAGCGAGCGCCAGGTCCGGCAGCTGCTGCCTAACGGTCAGCGGCCATTTTCTTCATGTCGGCCGAGGCCGGATGCTCGTAGGTGCGCCGCGTCTGCGTATCTGCGATTCCGGGCGCCTGCTCATTACCGATCAGCGCGCGATCACGGCCGGCGTCTTTGGCGCGATACAACGCCTCATCGGCTATCTTGAGGAGTTTCTCGAAGCGCGCGTCCATCCCGCTGTCGGAGATACCGAAGCTGGAAGTGAATGCCGGCGTACCGCCGGTGAGGAGTGCCGTGGCCAGGCCCACACGGATCCGTTCCACCGCCTCGAGGGCCTGCTGGGAATTGGCATTGGGCAGGATCAGCACGAATTCCTCACCACCCCAACGGGCCGCCATGTCGTGCTCGCGCATATGGTGCCGCAGCGTCTCTGCGAACAGGCGCAGGGCCTGGTCGCCGGCGTGATGGCCGCGCGAATCATTGAGCTGCTTGAAGTGATCGAGGTCCGCGAGCACCACGGCAAAGGGCTTGCTGGCCAAGGTGAGGTCGCGGGCGCGTTCTTCCGCGGAACGGCGGTTGTGCAATCCGGTCAGGCTGTCGGTCGCCGCCTTGTGCTGGGTACTGTGGAACGCCCGCACCGTGCCGATGCGGGCGCCGGCCTGAAGTCCCAGCGTCGTGAGTTGCGCGACCTGGCGCGTGTCGGGCAGTTTATCGACAGGTCCTGCGGCGTGCAGCACACCGAGCGCGCGCCCCATGAAGCTGATGGGCACGCAAATCGCCGCGACCGGGCCGCAAGGGCGACCACGCAGGCGGGTGCAGGCGTTGAGTCCCTCGCTGTCGGCAAAGGTAACCGCACTCCCGCGACGCACCGCCATGCAGCTGAAGGGTGAATCCACAGTGCAGCCGGCAGCGCCCGCCAGCGGATGCTGCGTGGCGCGTTCCAGGTGCGCGCGGCTTGAGTCCGCCAGCAGCAGTTCGGTTGGCAGGTCAGGCGAGATGAGCGTCATGGCGCGCCCCAGCACGTCATAAGCCTCTTCCTCGCTGTCCGCCATATCCAGCGCCTCGACCAGTTGCGTGCCGAAGGCATCGCGGTCGGCCTCGGCGCGCAACTTGCCGATCACTTCGCGCAGATTGTGCGCCATGCCGTTGATGGCGCCACCGAGCTCGCCGAGTTCATCGGCGCCGGTCGTGGCACTGCGAGCTGTGAGATCGCCCTCGGCCAGCGCCCGTGCGACGTCGCGCACCGCACGGAGTGAGCGGCGGATCGACCGGGTCAGCCATCCCACCAGCAACCCCACCACGAGGTTGGTGAAAATCCCCGCGGTGATCAGCCACTTCTTGGCACTGACCTCGGCGGCTGCGGCATCGTCGTTCGCCTGCACAATATGCGCGGAAAAGGCCATGGTCTGCTTCTGCATGGCCGCATCGAGCGCGGCCAGTGAATCGTTGAACTGCGGTACGAGCAACTCCGCGGCCGCCGGATCGCGCACCGCCATCCGCCCCAGCTCGGTCGCACGGACGAGGTACAGGTCGACCAGCGTCTGTACCTTGGCTGCGGTATCGACGAGATCGGCCGGCAGGTCGAGTTTTTCCAGCGTCAGCAGGTCGCGGCGCAGTTCCTTGGAATTCTCATCCAGTGAATCCAGCAGCTCCGAGCGCTCCTGGTCGCTACGCGCGCGGCCCGCGAGCGCGGCGTTGACGTCGGCACGCAGATTGGCCTGGAGCGTGCCGGTGTCCTGGTGGAAGCGCGCCGCCTTGCTGATCAGCGCGAGTTCGGACATGGCGCTGTTCTGTGCGCTCAGCGCGCGCCAGGCAATTGCGCCGACGAACACCAGCGCCATGGCCAGCAGGCCGTTGATCAGCAGCAACCTTGTGCCTACCGACCACCCCTGAAGCCGGACGGCCTGGAAGAACCAGCCCATGTGAAACGCCTCCACCGCAATGTGAGTGAGACGCAGGTTATCGGTTCGCGGCGGCTAAAATGATGTTCTGGTTGGAGAAACAGGCGGAACTGCGTCACATTCGGACCGATGTGCGGCCCATAAGGAACCGTTATGGAACGCAGTGCCGGGGCGCGCAACAAAACAGGGCGCCCCGTGGCGCCCTGTCGCGAATTCCAGTGAATTCGCCTTGCGATACTGCGGAACTTACTTGGCAGCCTCGGCAGCTTTGGCTTTCTTGTGGTGCTTCTTCATCGGCTTCGCATCCTTCGCGTCAGCAGCCGGGGCAGCAGCCGGGGCAGCGGCGGCCGGCTTGGCAGCAGCAGCCGAGGCATCGGCGGCGAACATCGGGGCAGCGGACAGGGCAGCCAGGGCGGCCGCAACAATAACGATCTGGGACTTCATAAACACTCCTAGTTGATTGGTCGCCCCTTGGGGAGGGGTGTACAAGTATTGGCGGCTTTGGCTCGCAACATCGTGAATTGCGCGTAATGTCTCAGCGTGCGCGGATAAGGCGCAAAATAAAAACAGGGCGCCGCGTGGCGCCCTGTCGCGAATTCCCGTGAATTCGCCTTGCTGTGCCTGCTGCGCTGGCATGGAAGCCGGCGCAGCAACGGCCTCAGCGCCTTACTTGTCTTTCTTGGCGTCCTTCTTGTCCTTCTTGTCCTTCTTCGCGGCGTCGGCGGCCGGCGCAGCAGCGGCGGGAGCAGC
>JAYTXT010000124.1:0-7758 GCA_043742765.1 Gammaproteobacteria bacterium
GACCAGGCAGCGGCGAATTTCGCGCGCTCGCTCGGTGCCGCCTGGGCCGGAAGTTCCGCTGAGCCGCCGCCGCAGGCGCTAGACGCCGCAATCATCTTCGCGCCGGTCGGCGCGCTGGTGCCGCAGGCGCTCCGGGCCGTGCGGCCCGGCGGCACGGTGGTCTGTGCCGGTATCCACATGAGCGAGATTCCGGCTTTTCCCTACCAGATCCTCTGGGGCGAGCGGGTGCTGCGCTCCATCGCCAATCTGACGCGACGTGACGCCCATGAATTCCTCGATTTCGCGGCAGCGCACGCCATCGCCACCTCTACCGTGAGCTATCCGCTGGCCGAGGCCAACACGGCGCTGGCGGACCTGCGCGCCGGCCGCTTCAGCGGCGCGGCCGTGCTGCTGCCCTAGTAAAACCTAGGCGCTGAACTCCGGAGGCGCCGCCTGGGCGCGTTCCAATCGCTCCTGGCAGGAGAGGCACCGTTCGGCACTGGGCTGCACCAGTAGCCGCCCGCGCCCGATCGGGTGGTCGCAGTCGCCGCAGATCCCGTAGTTGCCCTCGGCCATCCGCTGCAGCGCGGTCTGGATCGCGGCCAGCTCCTCGCGCACGTGCGCCAGTTCGGTGTTGGCCAGGTTCGCCAGCAGATGTGCGAAGGCCTCGTCCTTGAGGTCGTGCACTCCGGCCGTCGCAGTGCCGGACTCGGCGCCCGCGCCCGAACGCGTGCGCTCGAGCAGCGACGCGCGCAGCGCGACGCGCCGTTGCAGCAGCAGCGCCTCGCACGCCTTGATATCGGGCGCAGTCAGTTTGTCGGTCATTGCGACTCCCTTGCTGCCACGCGGATCACGCCAGCGGCACGTTGGAGAGAAAAAAGACACCGCGCCGCGCGCGCGGCATGCGCGCCGGGAAGCGGGGCGGCTTGATCACCAGCACGTCGCACGGCAGGTCATCCAGGAGTCGCTCGGCGCTGTTGCCCACGAACAGGCGCTTGAGGCCGCGTCGACTCATTGTGCCCATGACCGTGATGCCGGCGCGGAGCCGGTGGGCCGTCGCGGGCAGCAGCAGGTCGGGATCGCCTTCGAGCACGTGCAGACGGCCCGCCTTGATGCCCACGGCCCTGGCGTGGCGCACCAGCATCGGGCGCCGGTCGGCGAGTGCGCTTGCCCACGGCGCCAGCACGTGCACAGCGTGCAATGGCGCGCGCAGCGCTCCCGCCACCGCGGCCGCGTTGCGCAGGATTTGCTGCTCAAGCGGGGCCGGGCGCGTCGTCGCCAGACGCGGGTCGATCGCCGCCAGCACCGGCGCTCGTGGACGGTAGCGCGGATTCTTGATCAGCAAGACCGGCACGGGGCTGCTCCGCAGCAGTTCCCAGTCGGTATAGCCCAGCAGCGCCAGCCAGCGATGATGACCGTGCTTGCGGGCCACGACGAGATCGGCGCGAATGGCCATGGCACGACGGATGATCGCTTCGTAGGTGGGAAAATCCCAGGCTGCCGCGGTGGTGACTTTCAGCCCGCGCGCACGCAGCGGCTCCGCCAGGCGCTCGAGCCGCTGCAGCGCGGCCGCGCGCGTGGCGCGGGGCAGTTCGGCCAGCGGCTTACCGGAGCCAAACAGGGTGTCGACGTAGACCGGCGTCGACAGGTCATGGAACAGTTCCAACCGCGCGCCGCAACCGGCCGCGATCTGCGCAGCGCGCTCCACCACGACGCTGCGGCGGGTGCTGAGCTCGCGGACCGCGACCAATATGACGCGAAACTGGCGCACGGCCCACCTGTGCAGCAACAAGGGGAAAATCCCTCATGCCTACACTCGGCCTTCGGCGCCGCGCAGTCATCCGTAACAATGCGTATCAGCGCGAGTGGCTGCGCAGTGTGACCGCCTTGACGAGCACCCACAGCGCCTGCCCGGGGGCGAGTTGCAGTTCCTGGGCAGCCGCTTCGGTGACGCGCGCCAGCAGCTGCACGCCGCCGGCATCCAGCTGCACCATCACGTTGTGCGGCGGGTCGGCGCTGATCCCGGTGACGAGCGCTTCGAGCTGGTTGCGGACACTCAGGCCCCGCGGCAACTGGGTCGCCAGGATCAGATCGCGCGCCAGCAGTTGCAGGCGGACATCATGGCCCGGCTGGAGCGCTGCGCCGGGGACGAGCAGTCGTCCCCGGCCGACCGTGACGGTGGCCAGGCCGGTACCCGGATCGAGCGAGGCGACGCGGCCTTCGATGACCGCGCCGACGCCCTCGGAGCCCAGCAGCGTACCCAGTTCGGGCCGGAGGCTCACGGCCGGCAAATCGCCCTGCGCGAGCACGCGGCCGCCCTCGAGCAGCACCACGTGCGTCGCCAGCCGCACGACATCCTCGAATTGATGCGTGACCAGGATCATCGGCACGGCGAGCTCATCGCGCAGTCGCTCGAAGTAGGGCAGCACTTCGTTGCGCCGGGCGGTGTCGAGTGCCGAGAGCGGTTCGTCCAGCAGCAGCAGCCGCGGCTGCGCCAGCAGGGCGCGTCCCAGGGCGACCCGTTGCCGCTCGCCGCCGGAGAGCTGCCAGGTGCGCCGCTGCAGCAGGGATTCCAGTTCCAGCAATTCGACGATGCGGTCCATGGGAATAAACGCCGGTCCATGCCTGGCGCGGCGGAGGCCGTAACAAAGATTCCCGCTCACGCGCAGGTGCGGGAACAGCCGCAGATCCTGAAATACGCAACCGACCCGGCGCGCTTCGGCTGCGAGATTGATGCCGCGGACCGAATCGAAAAGCGGTTCGCCATCCAGTCTGATCGAACCGCTGTCAGGCTCGAGCAAGCCGGCGAGCAGATGCATGAGGGTGGTTTTGCCCGCGCCGGAGCGGCCGAACAGGGCCGTAATACCCGGGGTCGGCGCCCGGAAGCAGGCGTCGAGGGTGAAAGCCTGCCGCCGCATGCGCAACTCGACCTCGAGCATAGCCTAGCGTCCCAGCCGCCGGCGCAGCGCCCGCGCCAGTACATCGGAGCCGAGCAGGCCGGCAACGCCGAGCGCGAAGCTGATCAGCGCGATGCGCGCCGCGGCAGCGCCGCCGTCGGGGCTCTGCAGCGCCGCGTACAGCGCGATCGGCAGGGTGCGGGTTTCGCCGGGCACATTTCCGGCGAAAGTGATAACCGCACCGAATTCTCCGAGGCTGGCGACGAAGGCGGTCACCGCGCCGGCGAGTATCCCCGGGGCCATGAGCGGCAGCGTCACGGACACGAATCGGTCGATGGCGCCCGCTCCCAGGGTGCGCGCCGCTTCCTCGAGGCCGCGATCCACGTTTTCCAGCGCCAGGCGGATCGCGCGCACCATCAGCGGAAAGGCCATGACAGCCGTCGCCAGGGCGGCGCCCCCGGTGGTGAACGCCGTGCGGATGCCAAAGTGCTGGTAGAGCCAGTGGCCGATGGGCCCGCGCACGCCAAACAGCAGCAGCAGGACGTAGCCGATCATGACCGGTGGCAGTACCATCGGCAGATGCACGAAGGCGTCGAGGAGCGCTCGCGCGGCGAAGCGCCTGCGGGTGAGCAGCCACGCGACGGTAATCGCCAGCGGCAGGCTGAACAGGACGCTGCGCAGCGCGACCTCGAGGCTGAGCGTGAGGGCTTCGATCTCCGCGTCGTTCATGCGCGGCATATTACGGGAGCGCGCTGGTTTATTCAGGAGGGACGGTGCCCGAGACTGTGATTGACAACCTGGCCGGCCAGCGCTTTGAACTCGCGATGACGGGCGGCACAGCTTCCATCGCCTACCGGCGTTCAGGGGCGACGCTGTCGCTCAACCACGCCGAAGTGCCCGTCGCGCTCGGCGGCCGGGGCCTGGGCACGCGCCTGGTGCGCGAGACGCTCGAGCTGATCCGCAGCCGCGGCGAGCGCGTGGTTCCGGTGTGCCCGTTCATCCGCAATTTCATCGAGCGCCACGCGGAGTACGCTGACTTATGCCTGCCATGAGCGGCGCGCCGGCCATCGCCGGCCTCGAGATGGCGCCTGCGCTGCTGAAATTCCTCGACGAGGAAGCGATGCCGGGAACCGGTGTCGTCGCTGCGCCATTCTGGGCTGGACTGGCGGCCATGCTGCGCGAGCTGGCCCCGCAGAACGCGGCGCTCCTGGCCAGGCGCGATGCGCTGCAGGCCCGGCTCGACGCCTGGCACCGAAAGTTCCCGGGCGCGTCCGGCTGTGGCCCGCACTACGCGGCGATGCTGCGCGAAATCGGCTATCTCGTGCCGGAAGGACCCGAGTTCGCGATCGGGACGGCGAACGTCGACGCGGAAATCGCGGTGACTGCCGGGCCGCAGCTGGTGGTGCCGGTCAACAACGCGCGTTACGCGCTCAATGCGGCCAATGCCCGTTGGGGCAGCCTGTATGACGCGCTCTATGGCACGGATGCGCTGCCTGAAACTGCCGGCGCCGTGCGCGCGGGCGCCTTCAACCCGGTGCGCGGCGCCACGGTGGTGGCCTACGGCCGCGAATTTCTCGACCGGTATTTTCCGCTGGTCGCGGGTTCGCACCGCGACGCGACCGCCTATCGCGTGGTCGATGGGCAGCTCACGGTCGCCACCGCGATCGGCGCTAGCGCGTTGCGCTCCGCCGCTGCGTTTGCGGGCTACCAGGGTGCGGCCGAATCGCCCGCGGTGCTGCTGTTGCGTCACCACGGCCTGCACGTCGAGATTCATATCGACCGCCAGCACCCTATCGGTCGCACGGATGGCGCCGGAGTCAGCGACCTGGTGATCGAATCCGCGCTCACCACGATCCAGGATCTCGAGGACTCGGTCGCCGCGGTCGACGCGGAAGACAAAGTCGCAGCGTACCGCAATTGGCTGGGGCTGATGCGTGGCACGCTCGAGGCCCGTTTCCCCAAGGGCGGGAGCGAAATCACGCGGCGTCTCAACCCGGACCGGCGCTACACGGCGCCCGATGGGAGCGCAGTGACGCTGGCGGGCCGCAGCCTGATGCTGGTGCGCAATGTCGGCCACCACATGATGAGCGATATGGTGCGCGTCGACGGCAATCCCGTGCCCGAGACCATGCTCGATGCGGTGATCAGCGCGCTGATTGCGCTGCACGATCTGCGCGGGCAGGGCGCCAGGCGCAACAGCCGCAGCGGCTCGATCTACATCGTCAAACCCAAACTCCATGGGCCCGAGGAGGTGGCGTTCGCGGCGCGGCTGTTCGCCCGCGTGGAAGCCCTGCTCGGCCTGGCGCTCAACACGCTCAAGATGGGCATCATGGACGAGGAGCGGCGCACCACCGTCAACCTGCGCGAGTGCATCCGCGCCGCGCGTGAGCGCGTGGTGTTCATCAACACCGGTTTTCTCGACCGCACCGGCGATGAACTGCACACCTCGATGGCGGCGGGCGCCATGCTGCGCAAGGGCGAGATCAAGAATGCCGTGTGGCTGGACGCCTACGAGCGCCAGAACGTCGACATCGGCCTGCTTTGCGGCCTGGCCGGCCGCGCGCAGATCGGCAAGGGCATGTGGGCGATGCCCGATCGCATGGCGGAGATGTTGAACGCCAAGATCGCGCATCCGCGCGCCGGTGCGAACACCGCCTGGGTGCCCTCACCCACGGCGGCCACGCTCCACGCGCTGCACTATCACGCCGTCGATGTGGGCGCCGTGCAGCGCGCGCTGCGCAGTCGGCCGCGCGCGGCGCTGGCCGAACTGCTGACGCCGCCGCTGGCGAGCGCGCTCGGATGGAGCGCGACAGAAATAGAGGCGGAGCTCAACAACAACTCGCAGGGAATCCTGGGCTATGTGGTGCGCTGGGTAGACCTGGGGGTCGGCTGTTCCAAGGTGCCCGACATTCACGACGTCGGCCTCATGGAGGATCGCGCCACGCTGCGCATTTCCAGCCAGCACATGGCGAACTGGCTGTTGCACGGCGTATGCACACGCGAACAGGCGTTGGCCGCACTGCAGCGCATGGCGGCGGTGGTGGACGCACAGAATGCGCGCGAGCCGGGCTATCGGCCGATGGCGCCGGATTTTGGCCGGAGCCTCGCTTTCCAGGCCGCCTGCGAACTGGTGTTCAAGGGCGCGAACCAGCCCAACGGCTATACCGAGTGGGTGCTGCACGCACGCCGACGGGACGTCAAGCGCCTTGCTGCGGGCGCCGCGTCAGCGCCATGAGCGGCAATCTTTACGGGCGCCTGTGCGCGCCGGACGCCGACGAATCCCGCCCGTGTATCCGTCTGCCCGAAGGCGGCGTGATCAACTACGCGCAGCTGCGCTCGCGCAGCGCCCAGTACGCGAATGCCCTGCTGGATCTCGGGGTCGAGCCCGGCGACCGGCTGCTCGTGCAGGCCGACAAGAGCCCGGAGATCATCCACCTGTATCTGGGGTGTCTGCGCGTCGGCGCAGTGTTTCTGCCGCTCAATACCGCCTACACGCTGGCAGAGCTGGAATATTTCATCGCCGATGCCGAGCCCCGCGTCGTGGTGTGTACGCCTGGAAAACTGGCGGCCGTGCTGCCACTCGCGCAGCGGCTCGGCGTGGCTCATGTCGTGACGCTGGGCGGGGGCGCGCCTGGCGGCTCCCTCGCCGAGCGGGCGAGTGCCTGCGACACGCTGTGCTTTGACGTGCCCCGCGAGGACGCCGACGTGGCGGCCATCCTGTACACCTCCGGCACCACCGGCCGCTCAAAGGGCGCGATGCTCACGCACGGCAACCTGGCCGCGAACGCGTTCTGCCTGAAGACCTGCTGGCGCTTCACGCCCGATGATGTGCTGCTGCACGCGCTGCCGCTGTTTCACATCCACGGGTTGTTCGTGGCGGTGAATGTGACGCTCGCCGCCGGAGCCTCGATGGTGCTGCTCGACGCGTTCGAGGTCGACGCGATCGTGGCGCATCTGCCTGCGGTCACCGTGTTCATGGGTGTGCCCACCCATTACCTGCGCCTGTTGCAGGACCTGCGCGTCGATCGTGCGCTGGCAGCCAACGTGCGGCTATTCGTTTCCGGTTCGGCACCACTCCTGGTGGAAACTCATCGCGACTGGCTCGCGCGCACCGGCCACGCGCTACTCGAACGCTACGGCATGACCGAAACCGGCATGAACACCTCGAATCCCTACGATGGCGAGCGTTTGCCCGGCGCGGTCGGCCTGCCGCTGCCGGGCGTCTTCGTGCGCGTGGTCGACGCTGAAAGCGGCGCAGCGCTGCCCGTGGGCGCGGTCGGCATGATCGAAATCAAGGGGCCGAATGTCTTCGCAGGCTACTGGCGCATGCCGGACCGGACGCGTGCCGAATTTCGCGCCGACGGTTATTTCGTCACTGGCGACGTCGGCAGCTTCGATGCGAACGGCTACCTGCACATCGTCGGTCGCAGCAAGGATCTGATCATCACCGGCGGCTTCAACGTCTACCCGCGCGAGGTCGAGGCGGAACTCGACGCCCTTGCCGGCGTCGCCGAGTCGGCGGTGTTCGGTATCCCACACCCCGATTTCGGCGAGGGCGTCGCCGCGGCGGTGGTCACGCGGGGCGTCCTCAGCGAAGCGCGGCTGCTCGCGCAACTGAAGCAGCACCTGGCGGGCTACAAGTGCCCGAAACGGATACTGTTCGTCGCCGAGCTGCCGCGCAACACGATGGGCAAGGTGCAGAAGAACGTGCTGCGCGAACAGTACGTAGTCGGCTGATTTCCGGTTCTTCGCCGACTTGATGCGGGCGCCGTCGTCGCAAAGACCTGTAGACATCATGTATTGACCTGCCGCACCTCAAGTGACGCGGATTAAGCTTGGGGTGTAAACAACCGCGGCTCAGAGCCGCAATTGAGGGGGCAGG
>JAYTXT010000125.1:0-4422 GCA_043742765.1 Gammaproteobacteria bacterium
GTACTCTCCGAGCACGGACCGGCACCGGTACTCGGTTTCCACCGAACCGCGGCCGGCGCCGACGCCCAGCTCTACATCCAGGATCAGCCGTTGCCAATCGTCGGGATGCACCACGGCCAGGATATCGGCCATGGTGGTCCGGTCCGCGGCCCACCTGATCCCCTTGCGCTTGGGCCAATCGGACAACCAGGCCAGGTAATCATTGCCGGCTTGCCAGTCCCACAGCCCGATGTCCGAGCCGCCGACGGCCGCCTCCAGGCGCGCTTCGCTCTCGCGCACGGCGTTCTCCATGCGCTTGCGCGTATCGATATCGATGGTCGTGCCGATGATCTTAAGCGGCGCTCCGGTAGCGCTGCAATCTACGACCCGCGCCCGATAGAGCATCCACCGGTATTCGCCGCTCGGCAGCCTGATGCGGAGTTCGTTGTCGAAAAAACCGGTCTGGTCGGGTGTGAGGCTGTCCAGGACGCGCCGCTGCTTCTCAACGTCGTCCGGATGAATGTCGCTCAGCCAGGTTTCAGTGCGCCCCGCGGTCTCCTCTTCGGACAGATCGTAGCCCACGGTCTTGTGCCAGTGAACATTGCCGCGGACCGTGTCACTCGGAACGTCGTACTCCCACATCGGCAAGCGGGCGCCGTTGATCGCGAGCGCGTAGAGGTCTTCGGTCTTGCGCAGGGCGTCTGCGGCGGACTTTTGCTCATGAATATCGAGGCACAGGCCGACAAACTTGGTCGGGACACCCTCGCTGGTACGCGCCGCCACCCTGCCACGCTCGTGCACCCACCGCCAGAGCCCATCCTGAGCGCGGATTCGGTAGTCCGCCGCGTAGTGATCGACGTCGACGCCAAAGCACGTCTCGCATACGCGCAGGTACCCCGGGCGATCATCTGGATGCATGAGCTCAAGCCAGGACTCAAAGGCGTCGTGTCCCAGCTTCGCATCAATCCCGAAGCGCTCAGGCCAACTGTCAAACCAATAGCAGCGGCCGTCGGGATAGCATTCCCAAAGTCCGATGTTCGCGCCCCACACGGCCGCGCCGAGCCGGGCCTCGCTCGCTCGCAGCCGCTCGGAATCGCGATGCCGCTGGATGACGAAGGCCGCCAGCAAGGCGGCGAACTGGATGAGTTCGATCTCCTGTGGCGATGGCTTGCGCGGCGATCGGTAGTACATCGCCAGCGTGGCCAGCAATGCGTTCTCAGCGTCGAATACCGGCACGGACCAGCAAGCGCGCAGCCCGTGCGTCACGGCGGTGGACGCGTATGCGGCCCACAGGTCGGAGCGCTCGACATCCTCGACGATGACCAGCTCGCCTCGCGCCGCCGCGGTTCCACAGGAGCCCTCTCCATCTCCTATCGGCACCGGGTCGATAGCCCGGAGGTAATCAGGCTGCAGGCTTGGAGCCGCCACCGGCCGCAACTGACGGCCGGTAGCATCGACGAGCATCACGCTGCACAGCACCCCGTCAGCCCAGGTCTCGACGTAATTCGCGAGGCCTTCGAGCATGACGTTAAGCGGCGCCGCCGACCCGAGCAGCGCGAGCAGGCGGACCTGGGCGCCGAGCGAGTCCTGCGTGGTGGCGGACTTCGGTGCGCGCCGGACGATCGCCTCGACCGAGGTGGACCAGTCCGTCTTTTCGGCTTTGCGTGCCATGAGCTGCCTAATCTGGTGTTGTCAGGCCATGTTGAACAGCAAACTTGACCAGTCCCGCCAGCTGTTTGACCTGGAGCTTGTGCATCAGCCGGCTGCGGTAACTGTCAACGGTCTTCGGCGACAGATGCAGCACGGCAGCAATTTTGGCGCTCGAGTTGCCATCCACCACGAGCCGGAGGACCTCGCGTTCGCGCTTGCTCAGACTGTCGAGCGCGCTGACATCCTGCCCCTCGCCGATGCCATCGGCGACGATTTCGGCTACCTTTCGGCTCAGAAACCGCCGCCCCTGCTCCACCGCACGGACCGCATCGATAATCTCCACGCTGGCGGATTCCTTGAGGAGGTAGCCGCGTACTCCGGCTTCCAATGCCTGGAACACATATTGCGCGCCGGCGTGCATGGTCAGAATGACAATCGCCACGTCGGGCAAGCCGGCGTGAATCTGGCGCGCGGCGTCGATTCCGCCGAGCTCCGGCATCGAGATATCCAGGACCGCGACCCGGGGCGCGAGCCGCAGCACCTCGCTGACGGCTTCACGCCCATTTGCCGCCGTGCCCAGCACTTCGAACCCAGGATGCGCGCGCAGCAGCGCCACGAGCCCATCGCGCACAATGGCATGGTCATCCGCGACGAAAACCGTGATGGACATGTGCTGAGTGCCGGCGACAGGGGCAGAAATCAGTGTACATCGGATGCACCTGACGATAAGGCCCCTGCGCGCGCATGCAAGATCTCCCTACACGCAATGACCCATGCTCCCGGCATAAATCGCCGTCGCTACTGTAGAAACTTAAGGAGTGTTCAGAAATACATTGTAACTCAATCAACAAGTTACGGTATGGGAGCGATGACCACCAGGGGCGATGTGTGGCTTGATGGCGGGATTGTCTGGGCGGCGCCAAAGGGAAGCCTCGCTGAGGAGGCCAGCCGAGACTTGACCGAGCGGGCCCTCGCGCTGGCTGCCGAGACGGAGAACTGGCGCATCCTGTTCGATTTCCGCCGCTCCAAGCTCACGCATGACGTCCTGGCCCTCAATCGGCAGGCCGAACTGCTGGTTCAGCACAATATGCCCAAGCTCGCGCGCACGGCGATGCTGTGCCGGCACCGATCCACGGACTTCCAGTTCTGGGAACGCGTGCTGAGCCTGCGCGGACTGTCTGCTGCGACGTTTACCGACGGGGAGGCCGGCATTGGCTGGCTCCAGGTTCAGGAGCCCGCTGCGACCGAAGCTGCACCAGCGGCTGGTTCAGTATCGAGGCCCCCAGTCGACCTGGCCGTCGTAAAGCTCCAACTGCGCCAGTTTGCCGAGGAGCGCAAGGATGCGCCGCGGAACGTGGTCATCGCCGAGTTCAAGGAACTGGTCGAGTGCCTGTACACCCAGGCGAATTACCTTGGCATCGATCCGCCGCGCGCTACGCCAGGCGACGCAGACCCGTGACAAAACGCTGCAGCGTGCCCGAGACGACGCCGCGGGGAATCATCACCTCGATGAGCTGGAAGCGCCCGCGCCGGGAATAGGCACCACGCAGCGCCACCTGCAAGGCCGCGCGCGTTGCGACCCTTACGCCCTCGCCGCCCAGCCCGGCAGCGAGCTGCGCGAAGTTCCAGTCGGACAGATTGTTGAAGGCCGACTCGGGTTGAAAGACGCGCAGCATCTCCCAGCTCTGGTTGTTGAACACGATGACGATTGGATCCCAACCGTAACGCTGGCAGTTGCCGAGCTCCCACCCCGTCATCTGGAATGCCCCATCCCCCACCAGGATCAACGGCCGCAGGCCCGTATTGGCCTGGATGCCCAGGCCCGCCGGAACTCCAAAGCCCATCGACGCGTAATAGCCGGGAGCCGCGAGCGTGGTCGGTTCGATCTCCAGCGCCGCAAACAGGCAATCACCCGCGTCGGCGGCGATCGGCATCGTGCCCTCGGCCGCGAACAGATCATTGACCGCGCAGGCGATGTCCGACGGCCCGACGATCGCACCATCGGCAATAAGCCCCGTGGAGTAGGCATGCCGCGTCGTGCGCTCCCTGGGGTTGCGGTCCTGCACGCGCTGCAACAGGGCGTCGACCAGCGCCTCGAGCGGAATCTTCGGATAGACGTGAAAGCCTAGCGTGACGCGCCCGTCGAAGGCGTGAATGCTGCGCCGGTAATCGACCTGGTGCGCAGAAACGCCGAAGTTGGTGTCCGACACGATGACGCCGAGGAGGAACAGGGCGTCGGACTCCTCAACGAGCGCGGCGATTTCCGGCTCGCCCGCCATGCCCATGTAGGTGCCGAGGAGCGGCGCCGTGGTATGCGCGAGCAGCCCCCTGCCCATGAAGCTCGTCACCACCGGCAGGCCCAGCAAGGCAGCCAGTTGCGCGACGCGTTCCTCCAGGTCGTAACGACGCACCTCCACGCCCACCATGAGCACCGGCGAGGCCGCACTCTTCAACCGCGCGAGGATCTCATCGACGCAGGCCGCCACGGCTCCCGGATCCGCTGGCTCTGCGGCCGCAGGCACGACCGCCGCGCACGGCTTTCCCACCATGTCGCGCGGCAATTCGATGTACACGGGGCGCGAGTGCACGCGCGCACTGCGCAGCACTCGCGCGATGTCCTGGGGCGCCCGCGCCGCATCGTCGAGCCGCACCTGGTCACAGGTCACTTCGGCAAAGATGCGAAACTGTGAATCCAGCCCCTTGGCCTGGTGATGCAGCAGCAGGCCGCTGCGCCCCTCCTGAGTACCCGGCGCGCCCGAGATCAGCACCACCGGCGATTTCTCGGCGTAGGCC
>JAYTXT010000126.1:0-5323 GCA_043742765.1 Gammaproteobacteria bacterium
GTGCCAAACGTACTGCTCGCCGTTAGCTGACGTTGGTACCGTTAGCTGAATTGGGACGGGCCAAAAGCTGGAGCCGGTGCCCTTACCTTACGACGTTGGAAGGCCATCGACCCGCTACGCGCTTCGCGAACGGAGCGGCGTACCAACACTCCCGCGACACAATGGTGACACACTAAGGGCCACAACGCCGCGCTAAACCTTGTAAACTGGCGCACATAACTTGTTGAATACTTTAGCGGGCGTTGATGGGAGTTAATGCCGTTTTGAGCCTTAAAGGGACTCTTAATCTCTTGGTCGAAGGTTCGACTCCTTCACGGCCCACCATTCAAACCTCGCTGCTCACGTTACCAGAGGTACCGCGGTCCTAAGCCGATCGGGAGGCAGGCAGACAATGAAAGCAGTCATACTCGCGGGCGGCATGGGCACACGGATCTCCGAGGAGACTCATCTGCGGCCCAAGCCCATGATCGAGATCGGCGGCAAGCCGATCCTCTGGCACATCATGAAGATCTACTCGGCCCACGGGATCCATGATTTTGTCATCTGCTGCGGGTATCGCGGCTATCTAATCAAGGAGTATTTCGCCAACTATTTCCTGCACACCTCGGATGTGACCTTCGACGTGCAGCGCAATGAAATGTTGGTCCACGAACGCAAGGCCGAACCGTGGCGCGTGACCCTGGTGGACACCGGGGAAGGCACGCTGACCGGCGGTCGGCTCGCGCGAGTGGCCCATCACCTGCGTGATGAGGCCGCATTCTGTTTCACCTATGGCGATGGCGTAGCGGACATCGATATCACGCGACTGGTGGCATTTCATCACGCGCACGGCCACGCCGCGACCATCACCGCGGTGCAGCCGCCCGGACGCTATGGCGTGCTCGACCTCGACGGGCAGATCGTGCGCCGGTTCCGCGAGAAGCTCCAGGAGGGCAGCGGCTGGATCAACGGCGGCTTCTTCGTCCTCGCGCCCAGCTGTCTCGATTATCTGACCGGGGATCAGTGCAGCTGGGAGGCCGAGCCACTGACCAGGCTGGCTCAGGCGGGCGAACTGATGGCCTATCAACACTCCGGTTTCTGGCAGCCGATGGATACTCTGCGCGAGAGAAATCAGCTCGAACAGCTCTGGGCAAACGATAAGGCACCATGGAAAACCTGGCCCTGAACGAGGCGTGCTGGCGCGGCCGGCGAGTGTTCCTCACCGGTCACACCGGTTTCAAGGGCGGGTGGCTCAGCCTGTGGCTGAAGCGCCTGGGAGCCCGCGTGTATGGGTACGCTCTGGATCCTGCGACCGAGCCGAATCTGTATACAGTTGCGGGAATCGCCGGCGACCTCGCCGGTGAGACACGCGCCGATGTGCGCGACGCGTCTGCCTTGCGCGCGGCGCTGTGTGCCGCCGAGCCGGAAATCGTACTGCACCTGGCGGCGCAGCCGCTGGTGCGGCAATCCTACGCGGAGCCGGTAGCCACCTATGCGATAAACCTGCTCGGCACCGTGCACCTGCTCGAGGCCGCACGCCAGTGCCCGTCGGTACGCGCCATCGTCAATGTCACGACCGACAAGTGCTACGCGAACCGGGAATGGATCTGGGGCTACCGCGAGAGCGAACGCCTCGGTGGTGTTGATCCGTATTCGAGCAGCAAGGCCTGCGCCGAGCTGGTCAGCGTGGCGTACCGCGAGTCATTTTTTCGGGACCAGGGAGTGAGCCTGGCCACCGCACGCGCCGGCAACGTCATTGGTGGCGGTGATTGGTCGGCGGATCGTCTGCTGCCGGACTTCTTCCGCGCCTCCCAGGCTGGCACGGCGCTGGTGGTGCGGTATGCGGAAGCGACGCGACCGTGGCAGCATGTGCTGGAGCCGTTGCACGGCTATCTGCTGCTTGCGCAGCAGCTCCATCAACACGGCATGCGCTATGCCGGTGCCTGGAATTTCGGACCGCGGCTGGAGGATTCCTGCAAGGTCGGCGAGTTGCTCGATCGCCTGACACGCCTGGTGCCGGGCACCGTCTGGGAGCGCAGCGCGCTCGCGCAGCCGCACGAAGCGCATACCCTGCGGCTCGACAGTTCAAAGGCGCGCACCGAACTGCCGTGGGTGCCACGCTGGAACCTGACGCAGGCACTGGAGCAGACAGTGCGCTGGCACGAGGCCTGGCAGCGCGGCGCGGATATGCACGAGCGCAGCGTGGCACAGATTGCCGACTATGAGCATGCGGCCGCCAGGGAGTGATCGCTGATGGGGCGGTTTCAGTTCGAAGCCACTGCGATGTCCGGGCTGTTGTCCGTGCGCCGCACGCGGCTCACGGACGAGCGCGGATTTCTCGACCGCCTGTTCTGTGCTGCGGAATTTTCCAGCGTGGGTTGGCAGGGTCCAGTGGCGCAAATCAATCACAGCTACACGCGACAGCGCGGCACGCTGCGCGGCCTGCACTTCCAGCACGCACCGCACGCCGAAGATAAACTGGTCAACTGCCTGCGCGGTGAAGTGTTCGACGTGGCGGTGGATTTGCGCTATGGCTCACCGACGCTGCTCGCCTGGCACGGAGAGTTGCTCTCCGCCAGCAACGGTCGCGCGCTGTTGATCCCGCGGGGATTCGCCCACGGCTTCCAGGCACTGAGTGAGGATTGTGAACTGCTCTACCTGCACTCGAATCCCTATGTGCAGCAGGCCGAGGGGGCATTGAACGTGCGTGAGCCGCGTCTCGGCATAGCCTGGCCGCTGCCGATCACGGAACTGTCGGCGCGCGATGCGAGTCACCCGTTTCTCGACGCTGACTACGCCGGAATACGCGCCTGACATGAACTGCCGTCATTGCCACGCCTCACTGAGCGAGCAGTTCGTCGACCTGGGCACGGCGCCGCCCTCCAACGCTTACCTGGCGGCAGCCGATCTGCATGCCCCGGAAAAATACTATCCGCTGCGTGTCCATGTCTGCACAGGCTGCTGGCTGGTGCAGACCGAAGACTACGCGCGCCATGACGAGCTGTTCGCCGCCGACTATGCTTATTTCAGCTCATTTTCCGAGTCCTGGTTGGCGCACGCCCGCGACTATGTTGCCGGTGCGGTGGGCCAATTCGGTCTTGGCAGCGATTCGCTGGTCATCGAGATCGCCGCCAATGACGGCTACCTGCTGCAGTACGTCCAGGCGCGCGGCATCCCTTGTCTCGGCATTGAGCCGACGGCCAGTACCGCAGCGGCGGCCCGCCAGCGCGGCATCCGCGTGCGCGAGCAGTTCTTCGGGGTCGCACTGGCCCGCCAGCTGCTCGCTGGGCAGGAGGCGGCCGACCTGCTGATTGCCAATAACGTGCTGGCGCACGTCCCGGACATCAACGATTTTGTCAGCGGCTTCGCGATCGCCCTCAAGCCCGCAGGCGTGGCGAGCTTCGAGTTTCCGCACCTGCTGCGCCTGATCGAGGGGGTGCAATTCGATACCATCTACCATGAGCACTATTCGTATCTGTCGCTGCTCGCGGTAGCACGAATCTTCGCCCATTGCGGGCTCAAAGTGTTCGACGTGCAGGAGCTGCCCACTCACGGCGGGAGCCTGCGCGTGTACGCGCAGCGAGCCGACAGCGGACAGCGACCCGCGAGCGCGGCGGTGCGCGCACTGCTCGAGCGCGAGCGCGCTGCGGGCATGGCCGATGTCGATTTCTATCGGGGTTTCCAGGCACGGGTAGCGCGGGTGCGCGACGAATTCCAGAGCTTCCTGATCACGACGCGCCGCGCCGGCAAGCGGCTCGCGGCCTACGGCGCTGCGGCCAAGGGCAATACCCTGCTCAATTACGCGGGGGTGCGCGCCGACGCGATCGAGTTCGTCGCCGACCGCAATCCGGCCAAGCAGGGGCGCTTTCTGCCCGGTAGCCGCATTCCGGTGGTTGCGGAGTCGCAGTTGCGGCTGGCACAGCCCGACTACGTACTGATCCTGCCGTGGAACCTGCGCGAAGAGTTGAGCGTGCAGCTCGACTATGTGCGCGCATGGGGTGCGCGGCTGGTGACCGCGCTACCCGCTCTTGAGATCCTGTGAGAGTAGCGCTCAGTGGCGCCGGCGGCTTCATTGGTCGGCACGTGCTGGCCGAGCTGGTGCGCCGCCAGCAAACTGTCGTCGCCATTACACGCGATGCTGGCCGCATACCATCCGGCCCGGGCGTATCGATCGTCACCTTGGACCTGGCCGCGCCACCCAGTCGTTGCTTCGAGCTGCTCGGGCGCCCCGATGTGATGATTCACCTCGCGTGGGAGGGTCTGCCAAATTACGGCGCTGCGCGCCATGTGGAGATCGAGCTGCCGCGGCAGCTCGCGTTCCTGCGCAGCCTGATTGCCGCTGGCCTGCCGGCGCTCGTGGTCACCGGTACCTGCCTGGAATACGGGATGCAATCGGGCCCGCTGTCCGAGACGCTGCCGGCGATGCCGGTCACCAGCTATGCGATAGCCAAGGACAGTCTGCGCAGGGAGCTGGAGGGTCTGCGTGCAGCGCGCCACTTTGCGCTGACCTGGGCGCGCCTGTTTTACACCTACGGGCCAGGTCAGGCGCAAGGCTCGCTGTGGCCGCAGCTGGCCGCTGCGGTAGCGCGCGGCGCCAAGCGCTTCGATATGTCCGGGGGCGAGCAGCTGCGCGACTATCTGCCGGTGCCGGAAGTGGCGAGGCTACTGGTGGCGTTGGCGCTACAGCGCTGCGACGCGGGCGTCGTCAATGTCTGCTCTGGCAAGCCAGTGCGGGTCCGGGATCTGGTTGCGACGTGGCTCGCGGCACAGCAGTGGCGGATCGAGCTTAACCTCGGCCACTATCCTTACCCTGACCACGAGCCCATGGCCTTTTGGGGTGAGCGCAGACACCTGGATGAGGTGCTGGGCGCAGGCTGACATCCGTCGTTGCCACGGCGAACCCTGCCTAAGGCGTCGTGCGGCCAGACCCGGCATCATCGCGTACAATCGGCCGATAGCCGGATGGGGTGCGAAATCCATGAGCTTTGATGATGAAGTACGGATGCGCATCGACGCCAATGCCAGGAACCGCGAACTGTGCGCGGCGGCCGACAATTTCATGCGCGCCTCCACGCAGCCGAAATATTCCTACAATTTCTCCTGGCTGGGTCGCCCGATCATCCAGTATCCCCAGGACATCGTGGCGATGCAGGAGATCATCTGGCGCACCCGGCCGGACCTGATCATCGAGACCGGCATAGCCCATGGCGGCTCGCTGATTTTCTCGGCTTCCATGCTCGAGCTCAATGCCCTGTGCGGCGGCCCTGGCTCGGCGCGGGTGCTGGGCATCGACATCGACATCCGCGCGCACAATCGCACTGCGATCGAATCCCACCCGCTGGCC
>JAYTXT010000127.1:0-1959 GCA_043742765.1 Gammaproteobacteria bacterium
CGTGGGGATTGAGCGCCGCGAGCATCTGCGCCTGCATGCGGCTCCACGTCTCCATGTTCTGTCGCGTCAGCTCCGCGAGCGGCGCGAGCGGCGTCTCCATCGCCTTGGCCATCTGCGCCTGCACCGAGCGCTGCTGCTGCATCACGGTGCCCAGGCTCTGCTCGAGGTAGCGCGAGAGCATGTCCTGCACAGGATTGCCGTAGAAGCGGATAATGCCCTCGAGCAATTGCACACTCAAAACGGGGGAACCGAATTGTTCCTGCTCGGAGATGATCTGCAGCAGTACCGCGCGCGTCAGGTCTTCGCCGGACCGGTCGTCGACGACCTGCACGCGCTCGCCGCTGGTAATCAGGCGGCGGATATCTTCGAGCGTGACGTGCCGGCTGGCGGTTGCGTCGTAGAGCCTGCGGTTGGCGTACTTGCGGATGACTCTGGGTGGGCTCACAGCTGGATCCGGTGATGGATGGGGAGGCCTTGAAGATGCGCGCGCATGCTAACTCAGACGCTATGCGGCGCACAATTAAGCGCCGCACAGTTGGGTCAGGGCGTGCCTGGGTTGGTAATGACATCAATTATTTCAATAGATTGGAGAGTACTTGGGTGAGACCTGTTGCCGCCAGGGCCCGGGGTTTTCCTTAATGCAGCGCACACGATCCAGGCTGGAATGCAGATGAAATCGCCCCTCCGACAATGCGCCGGCGCCGTGTTCATGGTGCAGCCGGCTGCTTTCGGCTTTAACGCCGAGACCGCTGCGAGCAACGCCATGCAGCAGCACGCCAAGGTTGGCGGCAGCGCACCCGCTGCCCTGGCGATTGCCGAATCGGCCGGACTCAGGCGGGCGCTTGAATCAGAGGGCGTGCGGGTCCTGCTCGGGGCGGATACGGCGCTGCCGGCGAAGCCCGATGCGCCGTTTCCCAACAACTGGGTGAGTTTCCACGCCGACGGCACGCTGGTGCTCTATCCCATGCTGGCGCCGAACCGCCGGCTTGAGCGCCGCGAGGACCTCATCGCCGCGGTTTGCGCAGCCTTCGATTTCCAGCCGCGCCGCCGGCTCGATCTCACCGCACACGAAAAGACCGGGCGCTTTCTGGAGGGGACCGGGAGCCTGGTACTCGATCACGTCGCGCGCGTAGCCTACGCCTGCCGCTCGCCGCGCACCGACGAGTCGCTGGTGCACGAGTGGGCGCGCGCGATGAATTTCGAAGCCGTGGTGTTCGATGCGAGCAACGCGCGCGGCCAGCCTTACTACCACACCAACGTCATGATGTGGATCGGCACGCGCTGCGCAATGGCCTGCACGGAGGCTGTTGCGCCGGCCGACCGGGAGCGCGTCCGTGCGAAACTGCGGGAGAGCGAACGTGAGCTCATCGAAATGGAGCGCGCGGCCGTTGCGGCCTTTGCCGGCAACATGCTCGAGCTGGCCACCTGGGACGAAGCCCTGGGCGATGCCTCGGTGCTGGTGATGTCGGCTACGGCGCGCACGGCGCTCGAGGGCCCGATATTGCAGCGCCTGAGCGGTTGCGTGGATTCGATCCTGGCCGTGCCGGTGCCGACCATCGAGCGCATCAGCGGCGGCAGCGTGCGCTGTATGCTGGCGGAAGTCCCGGAGATCACGGCATGAACGAGCGGTCTGCGACGCTGGCGCAACGCGTGTTCTGCGCGCTGGCCGACGGCGCCGTGCACTCGGGCGAGCAACTGGCCGCCGCTCAGGGCGTCACCCGCAGCGCCGTCTGGAAGGCAGTCGGTGCGCTCGAGGAACTGGGCGTCTCCATCGAAGCCGCACCGCACCGCGGCTATCGCCTCGCCGCAGCGTTCACTCCGCTTGATGCCGCGCGGATCAGCGCGCAACTCGCCCCCGGCGTGCGCGAACGGCTGCGTCACGGCCGGGTGGCCTGGTCGCTGGCCTCGACGAACAGTGCGCTGCTGGCGCCCGAGGCACACGCCGCGCACGGCGAACTG
>JAYTXT010000128.1:0-5295 GCA_043742765.1 Gammaproteobacteria bacterium
GCGGTGGTGCGGTTCCACACGCCGCTGAGGTGCCCGGTGCGGTGGAGATTGCGCGCCATGGAACTGCCCATCGCGCCCAGACCGATGAAACCCGTACGCATGATCAAGGAATCCTCGCGTTGCTCCCTGCGCAATTTAACAGGGGCCGGAGGCGGGTAGCGAATTGAACCTCAGGAGGCGCTGTTGCCGCAGGAGCGTTCCATCTCGAGGCGGGCGTTGAGCCGTGCCTGGTCGGCCTCGGTGTCAGAGAGGTATTCGCGTTCGCCGGCCTTGTTCAGGCGGTAGACGCGGCGGGCTTCGACTGACTTCTGGTACTTGTCCTGTGCTGCCTTGCATTGCGTGGCGCGCGTGGCGGCCACGTCCTTTTGCACGGCCTGGTGCGAGGCGTCCTGTCTAAGGCGGGCATCGGCGCCGGCATCAACCGGCGGGGCGCTGGCGTAGCCGGCCGCTGACCCAGGCGGTTCACTGCTGCTGGGAATCGAGCTGTTGGTGCTGCCGACAAAGGTTGCACCGGGGCTCGGCCGGTCGCTGCAATCGTGGCCCTGATTGTTGCAGTAGATGTCGCCGGCGCCGGCAGCGCCCATGGCGCCCAGTCCGGCGATCACCAGGGACAGGACTGTCAGCTGCCGCATCTTTGTCTCCCGTACATACCTCAAGAGTATCAGTGTTGTGCGGGGGCACAAAGATGAGTTGGATCACACAACGGTGAGCCGTATCACAAAATAAGGGCCCCGGAGCGGTGGCTGCCGGGGCCGCGGGCGGGGGTAGGCGCCTGGTGAGACTCAGTCGTTGTAGGCGTGTTCGCCGTGGTAAGTGGTATCGAGGCCCTCGCGCTCCTGCTCCTCGGCCACCCGCAGGCCGATCGTCAGGTCCACGATCTTGTAGGCGATGAAAGCGACGCCGCCCGACCAGACCAGAGTCGTGACCACGCCCCAGGCCTGCGCGACCAGCTGGGTGCTCATCGAGAAATCGGCGACCTTGTCGGCCACGTAGTCATAGACCCCGGTGCCGCCGAGGCTCGGGTCGTTGAACACGCCGGTCAGCATCGCGCCGAGGATGCCGCCGATGCAGTGCACGCCGAAGACATCAAGGGTGTCGTCATACTTGAACCAGCCCTTGAGCCTGGTGACCGCGAACAGGCACACCACGCCCGCGAGCGCACCGATGACGATCGAGCCCATCGGGCCCACCCAGCCGCAGGCGGGCGTGATCGCGACCAGACCCGCGACCGCACCCGAGGCGGCGCCGATCATGGTCGGCGTGCCGCGCGCCGCCCATTCCGCGAACATCCACGCCAGCGTCGCCGCGGCCGTGGCCAGCAGCGTGTTGGCGAACACCTGGCCGGCGAAGCCCGAGGCCTCGAGGTTCGAGCCGACGTTAAAGCCAAACCAGCCGACCCACAGCAACGCGGCGCCGATCATCATGAACGGCACGTTGTGCGGGGCCATCGCGGCCTTGCCGTAGCCTATCCGCCGACCAATCAGAATTGCGCCCACCAGACCCGCGACGCCCGCGTTGATATGCACCACCGTGCCGCCGGCGAAATCCAGCGCGCCTTTCTGAAACAGGAACCCGGCGGTTGCGCCGGCCTTCGCGCCGGCCGCGGCGCTGGTGTAGGCATCGGGTCCGGCCCAGTACCAGACCATGTGCGCGATTGGCAGGTAGGCGAAGGTCCACCAGATGGTGATGAACAGCAGCACCGCCGAAAACTTCACGCGCTCGGCGAAGGCGCCGACGATCAGGCAGGGCGTGATGGCCGCGAAGGTGAGTTGGAACACCATGAACACGTATTCTGGAATGACCACGCCCTTGCTGAAGGTGGCCACGTTTGAACTGCCGTTCATGCCCTTGAGGAACAGCCGGCCGAAGCCGCCGAAGAAATCGCCCCCCTCGGTGAACGCAATGCTATAGCCATAGATGGCCCAGAGCACGGCCATCAGGCTGAACACCGCGAACACCTGCATCAGCACCGACAGCACGTTCTTGCCGCGCACCAGGCCGCCGTAGAACAGCGCGAGGCCGGGAATGGTCATGAGGATGACCAGCACCGTGGAGGTCATCATCCACGAGGTGTCGCCTTTGTCGGGCACGGGTGCCTGGGCGGCGGTCGCGGTGGCGATTGGCGCGATTGTTTCCGCGTGCGCCGGCACGGTGTACAGGAGCGCCAGGCCCAGGAGCGAGAGGGCGAGCGCCGTGGCGCAACGCCGTGCATTGAACCCATGGAAGATATCGTTGACGGTCATGCCCATGCCTGCGACTCCCAGCATTTGTGTACGAACCAACCCAAAATCCGTATTCCCGCGCAATGACGCGACGCGTATGCTGGCGATTCCCGCACAGCGCTAAGGCTGGTTGCAGAATCCGTGCCACGGCCAATGTTGGCCAATTCGCGGCTGTTCGGGCGCTTGCGGCGCGCCGTTGCACCAATGTGGCCGCTGACCGTGGCGCGGCGCGCGATTTCAGGGCACACGTTTCAGGAAACCCGTCATGGAAACCGTCCAGGTCGAAGAAATGGTCCGGCGCTTCATCGCCGGCCTCCCGGCCGCGCTGGGCGGCATGCGCACCGAGCTGGAGGCCAATTTTCGTGCGGTCCTGCAGGGTGCCGCCGGGCGCTTCGATCTGACTTCGCGCAGCGAGTTCGACGTCCAGGCCAAGGTGCTCGAGCGCGCGCGAGCACGCATCACCGAGCTCGACGCGCGCATGGCGGTGCTCGAACAGCGCCTCGAGCAGCTCCAGCAGTCGCTCCCACCCGTGTCCGACTAGCCAGCCGCAAAGGCTGGTAGCGACTGCAGCGGGCAAGGGCGTGAGCGTTGCGCTGGTGTTGAGCCGGGCCCAGTTCGGCCTTGACGCGCCCCTGGTGCAGATCGAAGCGCACCTGGGCAGCGGCCTGCCCGGCTTCAGCATCGTGGGGCTCCCGGCGCCGGTGGTGCGCGAGAGCCGCGAGCGCGTGCGCTCGGCCATCCTCAATTCCGGGTACGACTTCCCGTCGGGCCGCATCACCGTCAACCTGGCGCCGGTGGAACTGTCGAAGGAGGGAGGTCGTTACGATCTGCCCGTGGCGCTGGCGCTCCTGCGCGCGAGCGGCCAGCTGCGGGTACGGCGCCAGGCGCAACCGGAGTGTTACGGCGAGCTTGGCCTTGGCGGCGAACTGCGACCGGTCCGCGGGCTGCTGCTCGCGGCGATTCACGCCGCGCGCGCCGGCCATGACCTGCTCGTGCCCACCGCCGACCTGCGCGAGGCCGCGCTCTCGGGCCACCCGCAGGCCTTTGGGTTCGGCGACCTGCGCGGCGTATGCCGATTCCTCGGCGGCGAAGCAGCCGTCGAAATCGCCGCCATCGAACCCGGTGTCATCAATGCCCTGATCCCTGGGCAGGGGGAATCGATTGATGACGTCAGGGGGCAGTGGCGGGCGAAACGGGCGCTCACAATCGCCGCAGCCGGCGGCCATAGCCTGTTGATGATTGGCCCGCCCGGGAGCGGCAAGACCATGCTTGCCGCGCGCTTGCCGGGGCTCCTGCCGCCGCTTACCGAGGCCGAGGCGATCGAAGTAGCGGGCATCGCCTCGATCAGCACGGCGGGGTTCGATCCGGCGCGCTGGGGGCAACGCCCGTTCCGGGCCCCGCATCATGCCTCCTCCGCCAATGCCATCGTCGGCGGTGGCTCGCGGTTGCGCGCCGGAGAAATCAGCCTGGCGCACCGCGGGGTGCTGTTCATGGACGAACTGCCCGAGTTCGACCGGCGCGTGCTCGAGGCGCTGCGCGAGCCGCTCGAGTCAGGTGCCGTCACGCTGGCGCGCGCCTCCGACCGCCTGGAGCTGCCGGCCGAGTTCCAGCTCGTCGCGGCAATGAATCCCTGTCCTTGCGGTTACCTTGGCGATGCCTCGCGCAACTGCCGCTGCGGGCCGCGGCGCGTGCAGCGCTACCGCGACCGCATCTCCGGTCCACTGCTCGATCGGATCGACCTGCACATCGAAGTGCCGCGCGTCGATCCGGCGGCTCTGCAGCGGGCAGGGTGCCGCGGCGAGGGATCGAATATCGTGGAATCGGTACGCAGCGCGCGCGCGCTGCAACTGGCGCGGCAGCATTGCTGCAACGCGCGGCTCGATCATGCCGGCATCGAGGCCCATTGCCGCGCGGAGCCGGCGGCCCGCCGCCTGATTGCGCGGGTAAGCGAGCGCCTGGGGCTATCGGCCCGCGGCTATCATCGGCTGTTGAAAGTGGCGCGCACGATCGCTGATCTGCACGCTGCGGATACCCTTGGCGCCGCGCATGTCAGCGAGGCCGCAAGCCTGCGGCCGTCGACGCTGAATCCCTAACCGCCCTTCAGGACGAGATAATCGACGCTGGCCTTGACGAGATCGTCGCTCAAATCGGTGCGGCCGCCCTTGGCAGGCATCGCGCCCGCGGTGCCGGTATAGCCCTTGAGGGCGTGCTCGTAAAGCGTCGCCTTGCCCTTGGCAATGCGCGGCGCCCAGGCGCTGTGATCGCCAAGCTTGGGGGCGCCGGCCAGGCCCGTGGTGTGACAGTTCTTGCAGACCACTTCGTACAGTTGCAGACCATCCTTGGGCACGGCGAGGGCAACGGCCGCAGTCTGCGCCGGGGCCGCGATCGCCAGGGCGGAGTTGTCCGCGCCGGCCACGGCTACGCGCGCAAAGGGCTTAATCCGCTCTTCGACGCTGGCGAGGTATTTCGGGTCGGAGTAGACCTCGGGCATCTGGGTGCGTCCCGCCACCACCCGCGCCAACACGAAGATAATGAGGGCGACCACGATCAGTCCGCCGACGATCATGCTGAAGGTATTGAAAAAATGCGCGTCGCGTTTTCTCACGGGCAGTCCACTTGGTGGTCAGGGCATTCGCTGGGGTCAATTATAACGATTGAATCTGCATCCGTTGCTGGCGTCTTTGGCCCCCGTTGCTGACCACGGCAAAATGGCGCGCCCGGCGGGATTCGAACCCACGACCCCTGCCTTCGGAGTAGGAGCGGAAAATCCCGCTCATGTACTACCGAACACGCCTTGCTTGGTATTTCAGGGGCTTAGCGGATTGTAGACTACTCCCGTCTCCGCCACTACCAGCCTACTTTCGATCCGTCCAGGTCACGCCTTGGTCACTCCTTTTCAAGGAGAATAGTCGATGCCGGCGCTAAAACTCAGACAAGACAACGTGCGCACTATCCCTTACCAGGGACACGGCGGGAAGCATCAGTGTGTGTATTGGGACGAGGCGCTGGAATCGTTCGGCCTGCGGGTCTACCCGACTGGCCGGCGCGTGTACGTGTGCGCATACCGGGTCAA
>JAYTXT010000129.1:0-3320 GCA_043742765.1 Gammaproteobacteria bacterium
TCCGGGCCGCGAAAACGCAGCAGGCCGATTGGGGATTCGGTGGTCATTGCCGGGCACGGATCCTGTGCGGTGGTACGCGATACCGATAGTCGGCACAGCGGGATTCTGGCACACTCTTGCGCCATGCCGAACTCGCCGGATTCCAGCCCAGATTCGACCCGCGTCGCTGCCGGTATGTCCCCGGCGGAAGCGCCGCGCGTGGCGCCTCGGGTCGCGGCGGCATCCGCTCCGGAATCCGGTGGCCCCAGCGGGCCGGATCCGACGCGTTTCGGCGACTGGGAGCGTGCCGGCCGCTGCATCGATTTCTGATGCCCCTGAGGTACTAGTGCCTATGCAGGATCGGCCGCTGTCGCCGCATTTGTCGATCTACCGGTTCATGTACACCATGGCGCTGTCCATCCTGCACCGGATTACCGGGGTGTGGATGGCGCTGGGCCTGTGCGCGCTGGTTTACTGGCTGATGGGCGCGGCGGGCGGTGAGGGCGAGTACGCTCGCGCCACGGCGCTCCTGGGCAGCGGTCCCGGGCGCGTGCTGCTGCTCACGTGGCTGGCGGCTTTCTGTTACCACTTTGTCAACGGGCTGCGCCATCTCGCCTGGGACGCCGGCATCGGCCTGGAGCGCCGCGCCGCGCGGCTCAGTGCGCGCCTGGCGCTGGCGCTGGCGCTGGCCGGGTTCCTGGTGGCCGCCTACTTGCTGTTTTGTCCGCGCGCGGGAGCACTGTGAGCCTGCGCTCGCCCCTGGGAGTGGTGCTCGGCCGCGGCAACGCGGGTGACGGTGTGACGCATTGGTGGGCGCAACGGCTCTCGGCCCTGGCGCTGGTGCCGCTGACCCTCTGGTTCCTGTACGGGCTGATTCGCTTGCCGCTTACAGACTACGCGGCCGTGACCATCTGGATCGCGTCCGGCTGGAACCCGGTGTGGCTGGCGCTGCTGCTCGCGGCGCTGTGCTGGCATTCGCGCCTCGGGGTCCAGGTGGTGATCGAGGACTACGTGCATGCTCCGGTCCTCAAGCTCGGCGCGCTCCTGTTCAACAACGGGGCGCACCTGCTGCTATTGGCGGCCGGCGTGTACGCGCTGTTGTCGGTCGCCATGCGGGGCGCCGCATGAGCAGCCACTCATTCATCGACCATACGCACGATGTGATCGTTGTCGGTGCCGGCGGCGCCGGACTCCGCGCGACGCTCGGCCTTGCCGAAGCAGGACTCGCTACCGCCTGCATCACCAAGGTATTCCCGACCCGCAGCCACACCGTGGCCGCACAAGGCGGGATATCCGCGGCGCTGGGCAACATGGGCGAGGACGACTGGCGCTGGCACATGTATGACACGATCAAGGGTTCCGACTGGCTCGGCGACCAGGACGCGATCGAGTTCATGTGCAAGCAGGCGCCGGCGGCGGTCATCGAGCTCGAACATTACGGCGTGCCGTTTTCACGCACCGACTCCGGATTGATCTATCAACGCCCGTTCGGTGGCATGACCACACGCTACGGCGAGGGCATCGCGCAGCGTACCTGCGCGGCCGCCGACCGCACCGGCCACGCGATGCTGCACACGCTCTACCAGCAATCGATCAAGCATGATGCGCAGTTCTTCATCGAATATTTCGCTGTCGATCTCCTCATGGAAAATGGTGCCTGCCGCGGCGTGGTGGCCATCGACCTGGCGGACGGCACCGTGCACCGGTTCTGTGCGCAGACCACGATCCTGGCCACCGGCGGTTATGGGCGCGCGTGGTTCTCCTGCACTTCGGCCCATACCTGCACCGGCGACGGTGGCGGCATGGTGCTGCGTGCCGGGCTCCCGCTCCAGGACATGGAATTCGTGCAGTTTCATCCGACCGGCATCTATGGTTCCGGGTGCCTGATCACCGAAGGTGCGCGCGGCGAAGGCGGGTATCTCACCAACTTAGGCGGCGAGCGCTTCATGGAGCGCTACGCGCCCAACGCCAAGGACCTGGCCTCGCGCGATGTGGTGAGCCGCGCGATGACCATCGAGATCCGCGAAGGGCGCGGGGCCGGCCAGCAGCGCGATCACATTCATCTGCACCTCGAGCACCTCGGGCCCGAGGTCATCAAGGAGCGGTTGCCGGGAATCCAGGACACCGCGCGCATCTTCGCCAACGTCGATGTCACCAAGGCGCCGATCCCGGTGCTGCCGACCGTGCACTACAACATGGGCGGCGTGCCGGCCAACCTGCAGGGCGAAGTCGTTACCCGCACCAACGGCGCCGAGGCCGTGGTGCCGGGCCTGATGGCGGTGGGCGAGGCGGCCTGCGTTTCCGTGCACGGCGCGAACCGGCTCGGCTCCAACTCGCTCCTGGACCTGGTGATTTTCGGACGCGAAGCCGCGCGTCATTGCGCCGCGACGCTCAAGCCGGGTGCAGCGCAGAAGCCGTTGACCCGCGCCGCCGGCGATGAGGCCGTGGCGCGCGTCGAGCGGCTGCGCAATGCCGCAGGGTCGCGACCCACGGCGCAGATTCGCCTGGAAATGCAACGCATCATGCAGGCGGACGCGGCGGTGTTCCGGACTGGGGAGACGCTCAAGGCAGGTTGCGCAACGCTGGCGCGCAGCTTCGCCTCATTCGCCGACGTCGGCGTCAGTGATCGGGGCATGGTCTGGAATACCGACCTGATCGAGACGCTCGAGCTGGAAAACCTCCTGCTGCAGGCCACCGCCACGATCAACTCGGCGGTCAACCGGCAGGAGAGCCGCGGTGCTCATGCGCGGGAAGATTTTCCAGATCGCGATGACAACCGCTGGCTCAAGCATTCGCTGTGCTGGGTCGATAGTTCGGGCAGCGCGCGCCTGGACTACCGTCCCGTCCACCTGAATACGCTGACCGACGAAGTCGAGACCGTGGTTCCCAAGGCGCGCACCTATTGATGCAAGGCTCCTGAAAGATGGTTGAATTTACACTGCCCCCGAACTCAAGGATCGACGCACGCGCCGGCAACACCTACCGCGCGCCGAGCGGCGCCACCGTAGTGCGCACCTTTCGCGTCTATCGCTATGACCCGGCCGCCAACCAGCGCCCGCGCGTCGACAGTTACGAGCTCGATATGGCGGCGTGCGGCCCGATGGTGCTCGATGCGCTGCTGAAGATCAAAAACGAGATTGACCCGACGCTCTCGCTGCGGCGCTCCTGCCGCGAGGGCATCTGCGGCTCCTGCGCCATGAACATCAACGGCCTGAACACGCTCGCCTGCACGCAGGCCTGCGCCGACCTCGGGCAGGGCGCGGTGCGCATCTACCCGCTGCCGCACTTGCCGGTGATCAAGGATCTGGTCGCCGACCTCAGCAATTTCTACGCGCAATACG
>JAYTXT010000130.1:0-2632 GCA_043742765.1 Gammaproteobacteria bacterium
GCGCGCAGGACACGCTGGCGGCGCAGGAAAGCGCGCTGCGCTCGGTGACGCGCCAGCTCGAACAGGCGGAGCGGCGCTACGAGGTCGGCCTGATCGCCATCACCGACGTGCAGATCGCGCGTGCCGCGCGTGACAGCGGCGCGGCGGCCGTGATCGCCGCGAAGCGCGCCCGCGCCAGTGCGCAGGAACAGTTGCGCGCGGTGACGGGCGAGAAATACCGCCAGTTGTCCGAACCCGGCGACGGCATGCCGTTGCTGGCGCCCGACCCGGCCAGCGAAGACGCCTGGGTAACCACCGCGTTGAGCCAGAACGCCAGCCTGGTGGCGAGCCGCATGTCCGCGGACATCGCCCGCGACGGCTACCTGACCGCGATCGGCGGGCACTTGCCGCAGATCAATGCCTCCGCCACCCGCTCCTGGGACCTCAGCAATTCCAATACCACGAACGTCCCCAATCCGTTGACCGGCTTTGCCACCAACACCAAGGATATCGTCTGGTCGGTCGGCGTCACGGTGCCGTTGTTCAGTGCCGGCGCTACGCAGTCACGCGTGCGCCAGACCCACTACCTGTGGAATGCCAGCAAGGCGGGCTATGAGCGCAGCTTGCGCCAGACCGAACAGCTGGCGCGCGATTCCTACCAGGGCGTGATCAGCCAGATCGCGCAGGTCGGTGCGCTCAAGCAGGCCGTCGAGTCGAACAAGATCTCGCTCCAGGCCACCGAGGCGGGTTATGAGGTTGGCACCAAGACCGCGATCGATGTACTAACGGCCCGCCAGCAGCTGGTGCAGGCCCAGACCAACTACGCGCAGGCCAAGTACGGCTATCTGAACAACATCATCGTGCTGCGCCTGGCGGCCGGAAATCTCGAGCGCGCGACGATTGCGCAGATCAACGGCTGGCTGGCGGAACCGCCGCCGCCCGCGGAATCCACGCCTACCGAACCAGCGCCCGCTGCGCCGGCGGCCGCGCCAACTGCTCCCTGACGAGCTCCAGCACGCGCGCGCGCGCGCCGCGATTCGCGGCAACCGCGGACTGCGCCGCGCCGGCCATGCGCACACGCGCTGCCTGGTCCCCCAGCAATGCGATCAGCGCCGCGCCCAGCGCGTTGCCGTCGCACACGATCTGCAATCCGCCGCTCTCCGTCAGCGCTCGCGCCACGTCGGGAGCATTGCCCTGCGAGGGACCGGCAAGCGTGGCCACCCCAAGCACGGCCGGCTCGAGCAGATTGTGGCCGCCGATCGGCGCCAGGCTGCCGCCGACAAAGGCCACGTCGGCGGCCGCGTAGAAATTCTCGAGCTCGCCAATGGTGTCGAGCAGCAGCACCGAAACGCCGGCCTCACGCTCAGCGCCTGCCACCACGCGGGCGCCCGCTGCACTGTGGCGCAGCCAGCTCAGGCCGCTGCTTTCGAGCAGCGACGCAACCTCGTCGAAACGCGGCCGATGGCGCGGCGCCAGCACCAGCAAGGCATCACTGCGCACGGCGCGCACCGCCTCATGCGCCGCCAGCGCCGCCTGCTCTTCACCCGCGTGGGTACTGCCTGCCACCCACATCGGCCGCGCGGCGGCATAGCGGCCTCGCAGCGCCAGGCCACTCTCGCGCACGCCGGGGACGGGCTCGCGGTCAAACTTGATATTGCCGCAAATCCAGATGTGTTCTGCGGCCACGCCCAACGCCTCGAAGCGCCGGGCGTCCGCGGCGGACTGCGCAGCCACTGACACGGCACGGCGCAAGGCAGGCTGCAGCAAGGCGCTGAAGCGCGACCAGCGCGCCGTGCTGCGCGGCGAGAGGCGCGCGCTGGCGATCACCACGGGCACACCCGCGCGCACGCACTCGGCGAGCAGATTGGGCCAGATCTCGGTTTCCATGATCACCAGCAGTGCCGGGCGCAGGCGGCGCAGCGCGCCGCGCACGCACCACGGCAGATCGTAGGGCGCGTAGCGCACCACGACACCGGCATCGAGGGCGGCGCGGGCCCGCGCGCGGCCGGCGGGCGTGGCGCTGGTGACCGCTAGGGGCATATCGGGCCATTCCCGGCGCAGCGCGCCGATCAGACTCGCGGCGGCCTGCACCTCGCCCACGGAAACCGCATGCACCCACAGGCCCCGCACACCGCCGGGGAGCGCGGCGCCGAGGCCAAAGCGCTCGCCCCAGCCGCGCCAGTAATCGCGCTCGCGCAGGCCCCGCCACAGCACGATGAGGCTTGCGAACGGCAACGCCAGCGTGACCAGCAGCGTGTACAGCCGGCGCATGGCTCAGCCCCCCGGCATGGCCGGGAACTGTTGCAGGTCGATGCCGGTGGCCAGGTAGCTGTCCAGCAGCACCTGCCAGTCGGCGGCCGCAAAGCGCTCGGCGCCCAGGCCGATGGTGAGTTTCTGCAGCGAGCGCTGCAACCGCACCAGGTTGGCGTCGCTCCACCAGCCCGGCGCCCGCAACCTGCCGCGGTCAAAATCGATGACCCAGACATCGCTCTCGGCCGCACCGAGCAGGATGTTGTGCGCGTTGAGATCGGCATGGCAGACACCGCGCGCATGAAAGTGGCGCAGGCACCGGCCTATAGCCATCCACGTTCCCAGTGGCACTGATGCGACGCCAATGGCTTCCGCCAGAGATCGCACCCCCGCAATCCGCTGC
>JAYTXT010000131.1:0-11065 GCA_043742765.1 Gammaproteobacteria bacterium
GGTGTGGCTCAAGGACGGCATGAACTGCACCGTCACGCTCTGGAACAACGTGCCGCTGGTGGTCACCCCGCCGGCCCACGTCGAGCTCAAGATCATCGAGACCGATCCGGGCCTGCGCGGCGACACCGCGACCGGCGGCCAGAAGTCGGCCAAGCTGGAAACCGGCGCCGTGGTGCGCGTGCCGCTGTTCCTCAACGAAGGTGAAGTGATCCGCGTCGATACCCGCACCGGCGAGTACGTGTCGCGCGCCAAGACCTAGCCGGGAGTTCGCTGCGCTCAACGGGGGAGTGATCGCAATGAAGATGCCACGATTCCGGCGCTGTATAGGTGGCGCAGCGCTTGCCACGAGCCTGATGCTGGCTGGGCACGCTTTCTCAGCGGTGCCGTTTTCGTTGGCGACCACCCCTGGCCGGCTGCCGAAAAATGTAGTGCCCGGCGCCTACACGATAATGCTGACACCGGACGCCGCCTCCCATACCCTGCGCGGCACCGAATCGGTGACACTGGATTTCAGGGAATCCACAGCGACCATCGTCTTCAATTCTCTCAATGAGAAGCTCCGGCAGGTGCGGCTCGATGGCGCCCCGGTCAAGGCCGTGGTGTCCAGCGACGAACAGCAACTGACCACCGTTACCTTGACGGCGCCGGCGGCAGTCGGGCGTCACACGCTGACCTTTGCCTATTCCGGAAAAATAGAAACCACGCCACAAGGTTTATTCGCGCAACCGTTCGTCAAGCCCGGCGGCGCCCGGGACGTGTTGCTGTCGACGCAATTTGAAGCCACCGACGCGCGGCGTATGTTTCCCTGCTGGGACGAGCCGGCGTTTCGCGCCACCTTTCAGTTGTCGGTCGTAGTGCCCGCGAAATGGGCGGCGGTTTCCAACATGCCAATCGCCGCTCGCGAGCGGCAGGGCAAACTGGACACGATCCACTTTGCACCTACGCCCAGCATGCCAAGCTATCTGGTGCATTTGTCGGCCGGCGACCTGGCCAAAATTTCCGGCCGCAGCGGCGCCACGCTCCTGGGCGTCTGGGCGGTGCGCGGACAGCAGCAGTACGGCGCCGAGGCGCTCGCCAACGCCCGGCAGATACTTGCCGATTACAACGACTATTTCGGCGTCCCTTTTCCGCTGCCCAAGCTCGACTCGATCGCCGTTCCCGGAGGATTCCAGGGTGCGATGGAGGATTGGGGATCGATCTCCTACAACGACCAGCTGTTGCTGGTCACGCCGTCGAGCACGCTGGCCGACCGTCAGACAGTCTTCAGCATTCAGGCGCACGAAATGGCGCACCAGTGGCACGGTGATCTCGTAACCATGAGCTGGTGGGATGATATCTGGCTGAACGAGAGTTTCGCCTCGTGGCGCGCTGCCAAGGAGACCGATCTGCGCTATCCGGCCTGGCACTGGTGGGAAGTCCAGGACGAGAGTAAGGAATCGGCCATGGAGGCTGATGCGCGCGCGAGCGCGCACCCGATCGAGCAGCATGTGACCAATGAATTGCAGGCTATCAGTGCCTTTGATCCGCAGATTACCTACGACAAGGGACAGGCCGTATTGCGTATGCTCGAAGCCAACCTTGGGGCCGAGACGTTTCGCGCGGGCGTTCGCAAGCTGATGAAGGCGCGGGCCTATTCCAACGCGAGCACCGCGGATCTGTGGAACGCGCTGAGTGAGGCGAGCGGCCGCAATGCCGGCGAAATTGCCGCGAGCTGGACGCAGCAACCGGGATTCCCGCTCGTGACCGTCGCCGCCGGCTGTGACGCCGGTGGCTCACGCACCCTCACCCTGACGCAGCAACGGTTTCTGCTGCAGGGACGAGATCCCGCCGGCGACTCGCATTGGCAGGTTCCATTGCTGATCCGCTCCGGCGTGGATGGTGATGTGCAGCCGGTATTGCTCACGCGCGACGCTCAGCAGGTTGCAGCCGGATCCTGCGATCAAGCACTGAGCGTGAATGCCGGCGCGGTGGGTTACTACCGGGCCAGCTACGATGCGGCAACCCTGCGTGCCAACACGCTGAATTTTGCGCAGCTTCCTGCCAGCGACCGTATTGCCTTGCTTGATGACCAATGGGCGCTGGTGGTGATCGGGGCGCAGCCCCTGCCGAGTTACCTGGCGCTGGCCGAGGCCATGGGTGAAGATCTGAACGGGCGCGCCTGGAGTCAGATCGCGGCGGCGCTGGCCACTATGGAATACGACGCGCGCGGCACGCCTGACCACGAGGGCTTTGCCGCTTACGCATGCGCGCTCATCAAGCCCATTGCCGATCGCCTGGGGTGGGATGCGCGTCCCGGCGAGACGCCCGCAATCCAGCAATTGCGCCGGAGGCTGATCGGCGATCTCGGCGACTGGGGCGACGCGGCCATTATCAACGAGGCGCGCCGGCGTTTCGCGGCGTTCCTCGCAGATCACGGCACGATTCGTGCGGACGACCAGGGCGTCATCCTTGCCACCGTTGCGCGCTACGCTGATGCCGCAACCTTTGAGCAACTCCACGCGGTGGCCAGGGCTGCGGGGAATGAGACCGAGCTGCGACGCTACTACAGCGCCCTGATGCGGGTCCGCGATGCTGGGCTCGCCTCACAGGCCGTTGCCATCGCGCTGTCGGACGAGATCCCACCGCAGGCGGATGCGCTGCGCTCAGGCCTGATTTTCGCGCTCCAGGAGGAACAGCCGCAGCTGGCCTGGAGCGCGTTTACCGGGCATTTTGCGGCGCTGTTGGCGCCGCTGCAGCCATTTGGGCCGCTCTACATTGCCCAGTACAGTCCGGATATTTTCTGGAACGCGGTGCCGCTGGACCAGCTCGAATCCTGGGTTAAGGCACACGTGCCGGCGGAATTGGCGCCGGAGATGGCGCGCGGCATGGAGGCGGCCCGTTTCAAGGTCACCTCGCAAGCCACGCTGAATAACGCCGTCAAGCGTTTTCTGGCGTCGCGAGCGCTCAGGCGCGCTTAGCCGTGAACGGCAGGACCTCTTCAATACGCTCCGCTCCACAGGCGATCATCAGCAGCCGGTCGAACCCCAGTGCCACTCCGGCGCAAGCGGGCAATCCCGCGTTGAGCGCCGCGAGCAGGAATTCGTCCATCGCCGGCACCGTCAGATTGCGCGCGGCGCGGGCGCGTTGATCAGCGGCGAAGCGCTGCCGCTGCTCGCGCTCTGCCGCCAGTTCCTCGAAGCCGTTGGCGAGTTCGACCCCGTGCAGGTAGAGCTCGAAGCGCAGCGCCACGCGTCCATCAGCCGGATCCAGCTGCGCGAGCGCGGCCTGGCTGGCCGGATAGCGGTGCACGAACACCGGGCCGTCCAGGCCCAGCTTCGGTCCGATGCAGGCGCCCATCAGCAGGTCGAGCAATTCATCACGCTCGCAGCGGTTCACCAAGGCGTTGTCGAACCCGGCAGTGCGTGCGCACTCGGCCAAGGTGGCATCGCTGTCACTCAGCGGGTTGCACTCCAGCGCGTCGATGAATGCCTGTTCGTAGCTGAGAAATCGCGTCGGGGCGCCCGCTGCCGCGCCGAGCAGGCGGCGCAGCAGGGCATCGACTTCATCCACGAGCTCGGCGAGCGCCCAGCCACGCCGATACCATTCCACGATCATGAACTCGCTGTTATGCAGCGCGCCCTGTTCCTCGCCGCGGAACACGTGACACATCTGGTAGATGTCCCCGCTGCCCGCGGCGAGCAGGCGCTTCATCGCGTATTCGGGCGAGGTGTGCAGGTAGCGCGGCCGTTCGTCGCCGCCCGGCCAGCGGACTTCGGCTGAATGCAGGTTGCGGTCAGTGACCGCAAAATTCACCAGTTGCGGTGTGTCGACTTCGAGCACGCGGCGCTCGGCAAAGAAGGCGCGGACCTCGGTCAGCATGGCGGCGCGGCGCTGGAGCCGTTCGACGCTGGCGCCCGGACGCCAGTCATTAGTGGCCTCGTTCACGCTCCGGCGGCGCCCGCGCCTAGGGCGCCGATCCTCTGCCCGACGCGCAGCGCGCAACCCGCGGCCAGCCCCGAATCCCATCTGGCAGCACCGGGCGGCAGCAGCAGGATCACGGTCGATCCCATGTTGAAGCGCCCGAGTTCGGCGCCACGCGCCAGCAGGGCGGCCGCAGGCGCCACGGGCATCGGCAGTGCGATTGCGCCGCGCCGCCGGCGCGGGGCGATATCACCGTGCCAGACGGTGCCCATGCTGCCCACGAACAGTGCACCCACCATCACCAGCGCATGCGGCCCATGAGCGCCAGCGAACTCCACGATCACGCGCTCGTTGCGGGTGAACAGGCCCCGTACATGGTGCGCGGTCGTGTCATTGACGCTGAAGAGCGCCCCGGGCACATACCAGGCTGCGCGCAGGCTCCCGTCGAGCGCCATGTGTATGCGGTGGTAATTGAAAGGCGCCAGGTAGATCGTCATGAACAGCCCGCCTGCGTATTGGGCGGCGAGCGCCTCATTGCCGGCAAGGAGCGAGTGCAGCGAATAGTCGTGGCCCTTGGCCTGCAGGAGTCGCCCCTGCACACTCGAACCCAGCGCGCTGATGCGGCCGTCGACCGGGCTGTCGATCGCCAGCGCCGCGGGCGAGGGCGGTCGGGCCCCCGGACGCAGCGCGCGCGTGAAGAAGGCATTGAAACTGGGATAAGCCTGCGGGTCCGGTTGCACGGCGTCGCCGAGCTCCGGACGGTAGCCGCGCACGAAGCCGGCGATCAATGGCCGGCGAATCCAGCCGCTGCGCGCGCGCGCGATCACGCCGATCAGCCGCGAGAGCAGATGCTGTGGCAGCAGGTATTGCAGCGCGACGAACCAGCGGCCGCCCGAGCGGGACGGACCGCTCACAGTGCCGCCTCACTGGCGAGGGTGCGCAGGTCGGCGCCCATCGCCGCGGCCGTAAACGGCGGCGTGAACACGGCCGCGAGGCGCCCCTGGGTATCGAGCAGGTAGAGCGTCGCGGAATGATCGAAGGCGTGCTGCCCGCCCGGCAGTTCCTTGCGCCCGGCGAACGCGCTCAGGTTTCGCAGCAGCGGCTCGAGCGCGCCGGGCGCGGGGCGGAGCCCGATGAATTCATCGCTGAATGCCGCCAGGTACTGAGCCAGCGCTGCCGGCGTGTCGCGTTCGGGATCCACGCTGACGAACAGCACCTGGAGTCCGGCCGGCAACGCCTGCCGCCACAGATCCCGCAGCATGGCGAGCGTGGCCGGACAGACGTCCGGACAGGACGTGAAGCCGAAGTACAGGAGCGTCGGGTGTCCGCGCAGCGCCTGGTTGGTAAACGCTCGGCCAGCGCTGTCGCGGAGCAGGAACGGCTGCAACGCGCGCGGCTCGGGCAGAGCGGTGCCGCCCTGCAGCACGATGGTCCTTTGTGTCAGCATGTGCGCGATGAACAGGCCGGCGATGGCACCGGCGAGACACGTGAGCAGCAGCAGAGGCAACAGGCGCCGCAGTTTCATGCCCCGATTATCACATACGGCGCGGCGTACACTGCCGCCGCGGGTTCCGCTCGACGCGCTGCTCCGGCGTGTCACGCGTACGCTGCAGCGCGCGCGGCTTCACTACGGGCACGGCACCGACAACGCGCGCGACGACGCCGCGGCGCTGGTCTGGCACGCGCTCGCGCTCCCCGCGCAACCTGCCGCGGCACGGCTCCGCCGGGGCGCCACGCCCGCGCAGCTCGCCACAGTGCGCGCGCTGGTCGCGCGGCGCCTCGGCGAGCGGGTCCCGGTGGTGTACCTGACGCACCGCTGCTGGTTCGCGGGGCTTGAAATGTACGTCGACGAGCGGGTGCTGATCCCGCGCTCGCCGCTGGCCGAGCTCATCGAGTGCGCTTTCGCGCCCTGGATCGATGCCACCCGCGTGCGGCGCGTCGCTGACGTGGGCACCGGCTCCGGTTGCATCGCCATTGCCTGCGCGGTCGCGTTCCCGCGCGCGCGGGTGGAGGCGCTGGATATCTCGGGCGCGGCACTCGCGGTGGCGCGGGTGAATATCCGCCGGCATCGCCTGGCCCGGCGCGTGCGGGTCATGAAATCCGATCACTTCAGCGCCCTGGAGCCCGATGCTTACGATATTATTGTCAGTAATCCGCCCTATGTAGGGCAGATGGAGATGGCGGCGCTTCCGGCCGAGTACCGGCACGAGCCGGCCGCGGCATTGGCCGCCGGGCCCGACGGCCTCGATTCGGTGCGCGTGATATTGCGCGACGCGGCGCGATTCCTGCGGCCCGGTGGCATCCTGGTCGTCGAGGTCGGCAACAGCGAAGCGCGGGTGCGCAAATGCTATCCGCGCTTGCCGTTCACCTGGCTGGAATTCTCGCGCGGTGGTGGCGGCGTTTTTCTGCTTACGCGCGAGCAGTTGATGGCGACGAAACGGAAACGGAAACAGGGCTGATGTCGGGCAATACGATTGGCAGGCTGTTCACGGTGACGACCTTCGGCGAGAGCCACGGGCCGGCGCTGGGCTGCATCGTCGATGGCTGCCCGCCCGGCCTCGAGCTTGGCGAGGCCGACCTGCAGCACGATGTCGACCGGCGGCGCAGCGGCACTTCACATTTTGTCAGCCAGCGGCGCGAAGGCGATGCGGTGCGCATCCTCTCCGGCGTGTTCGAGGGCCGCACCACCGGCACGCCGATCGGCGTGCTGGTGGAAAACACCGACGCGCGTTCGCGCGACTACGACAAACTCGCCGACCGCTTCCGTCCCGGGCACGCCGACTACAGCTACGCGCACAAGTACGGACATCGCGATCATCGTGGCGGCGGCCGCTCCTCGGCGCGCGAGACCGTGATGCGCGTTGCGGCCGGCGCCATTGCCCGCAAGTACCTCGCCAAGCGCCTTGACGTAGGTATCAGCGGCTATGTCAGCCAGATTGGCGAGCTGCGGCTCGAGCCGGTGCAGCCCGCGGCAGCCTACGAGAATCCTTTTTTCTGCCCCGATCCGTCACGCATCCCGGAGCTTGAGAAACTGCTGTGGGACCTGCGCAGCGCCGGTGACTCCGTCGGCGCGCGGATCACAGTGTGCGCGGTAGGGTTGCCGCCGGGCCTGGGCGAACCGGTGTTCGACCGGCTCGATGCCGACATTGCCCACGCCATGATGGGCATCAACGCCGTCAAGGGCGTGGAGATCGGCGCCGGCGTCGCCGCAGTCGCGCAGCGCGGCAGCGAACATCGCGATGAACTGACGCCGGAGGGTTTCCTCAGCAACAACGCCGGCGGGATCCTTGGCGGTATTTCCACCGGCCAGCCGCTTCTGGTTCACGTCGCCTTCAAGCCCACCTCGAGTATCCAGGTGCCGGGCCGCAGCATTGATCGCGACGGCAACGCCGTCGAAGTCGTCACCACCGGGCGGCACGATCCGTGTGTGGGCCTGCGGGCCACGCCGATCGCCGAGGCCATGCTGGCCATCGTGCTGATGGATCACTACCTGCGCCATCGCGCCCAGAACGCGGACGTGCGCTCGGGCGTGCCGGATATCGAGAAACGCAACCGTTAAGGCAGATCAATCGATGAGCAAGGCGTGGAATGTTGCGGTGCTGGGCGCCACGGGCCTGGTGGGCGAAATGCTGCTGACGGTGCTGGAGGAACGCGAGTTCCCGGTGCAGGAACTGTTGCCGCTCGCCAGCGACCGCTCGCTGGGCAAGACCGTGCAGTTCAAGGGTCGCGCGGTGCGCGTCATCGATGCGGCCACGTTTGATTTCAAGCGCGCGCAGCTCGGACTGTTTTCCGCGGGTGGGGATATTTCGGCGCAGTACGCGCCGCAGGCTGCGGCCGCTGGCTGCGTCGTGATCGACAACACCGCGCACTTCCGCTACGAGGCGGACATCCCGCTGGTGGTCCCCGAGGTCAACGCCGCCGCGATCGCGCAATACAAGAATCGGGGCATCATCGCCAATCCGAATTGCTCGACGATCCAGATGCTGGTCGCGCTCAAGCCCATCTACGACGCCGTGGGCATCGAGCGCATCAACGTCGCCACCTACCAGTCGGTGTCCGGAGCCGGCCGCAAGGCGGTGGCAGAGCTGGCCGAGCAGACCGCACAGCTGCTCAATGGCCGGCCGGTGGAGCCTGCGGTGCTGCCACGGCAGATCGCTTTCAATTGCATCCCGCAAATCGACAAGTTCATGGAGAACGGCTACACCAAGGAAGAGATGAAGATGCACTGGGAAACGCAGAAGATCTTCGGCGACCAGGCCATCAGTGTGAATGCCACTGCGGTGCGCGTCCCGGTGTTTTATGGGCATTCGGAAGCCATTCACATCGAGACCCGGCGCAAGATCACCGCGGCACAGGCGCGCGCCCTGCTGGCGCGTGCTCCTGGCGTGAAGGTGATGGATGAACGGAAACCGGGCGGTTACCCCACGGCAGTTACCGAAGCAGCGAACCACGACACGGTTTATGTCGGACGCATTCGCGAGGATATAACCCATGAGCGCGGTCTTAATCTATGGGTCGTGGGCGACAATATTCGCAAGGGTGCCGCGACCAACGCGGTCCAGATCGCAGAGATTTTGGTTCGGGAGTATTTATAAGTTATATTGCCGGGCAAATAACCACCGGGCCAAGGAAAACAGTGCAACTGGCTGTTTTCTAATGGGGTAAGTGCTCTTTAAGGCCCACTGGGAGATCTGATGTCTTTGCGTTATGTCGTACGAATGCTGGCTCTGGCGGCCCTGATGCCCAGCGGGGCAATAGCGCTGGGGTTGGGCGATATTCATCTCAAATCGGCCCTGAATGCGCCGCTCGACGCGCAGATCGATCTCACCGCGACGGCGGAAGAACTCGCCGGCCTCAAGGTCGCGCTTGCCAGCCGCGAGAGCTTTTCACGCTATGGGCTCGACTATCCGAGCTATCTTGGTTCTGTGACGTTGACGCCCGGCAAAAGCCAGGATGGGCGCGACGTGCTCCAGGTGCGATCCCGCGAGGTCGTCACCGAACCCTTCGCAACGCTCCTGGTCGAGGCCAACTGGGCCCGCGGCCGGCTGGTGCGCGAATACACCGTGCTGCTCGATCCGCCGGTGTTCACAGGCGACAACGCGAGCCCGGCTGCCGCCGTCGCCGCGCCCGAGGCGGCGCCGCAGGCGCATTCTGGCGCCGTTGAGCCTGCTGCGCCGCCTTCGTCAGCTGAGGCTGCGCCTGCCGCAGTGAGCGGGGCGGGCGGCAACTATTTAGTACAGCGCGGCGACACGCTCTCGGCCATTGTCGCGCGCAACTATCCGAATTCGCAGCGCGAGCGCGCGCTGGTGGCGCTCTACAACGCCAATCCGTCGGCCTTTGACGGCAATATGAACGATCTGCACGCCGGCGCATCGCTCCAGCTGCCGGACGCGGCGACGGTGGCGGCGATCGGGCCGGGCGAAGCCAACGCCGAGGTGGGCTCGCAATATCACGCCTGGGCTGGCAATCACGGCAGCCGTGAACAGTTGCACCTGGTGCCGCCCTCCGAGCCAACTGCGGGCACGCCTGTCGGTGCACCGGTCGGTGGTTCCGAGACCGCGGCGCTCCAGCAGCGAGTGACCACACTCCAGGGGCAGCTTGCCGAATCGAAGCGCCTCCTGGATCTCAAGGATGTCCAGCTGGCGAACCTGCAAAAACAGATGAGCCAGGGCAGGGCGAATCCGTCCGGCCCGGCCGAGCCGGCTAAATCGCCCCAGGAAGTCCTCAAGGAATCGCCGCCGCCGGTTGCCGAGCAGACTGCCGTGCCCCCCAGGGAACAGCCGGTGGAGGCACCCGAGCCCGCGAAACCGGTGTCCGTGCAGCCTGTGGCCGCCACCGGGCAAAGCGGCTCTATGCTCGACTGGCTGCTGGAGAATTGGTACCTGCCGCTGGGCATACTGGCGGTGGCGCTTGCGGGCCTGCTCGGCTGGCGTTACCTGCGTTCGCACCAGGAACAGGAATTCGGTCGCACGCTCGATCGGCTCTCGACGCCGGCGTTTGAAGCGGCCGCGCGCACGACGGTGCGTGCCGCGGAAACCCAGCCGATGCGTGCGCTGGCGAGCAAACAGGATGCCTCCTTCGTGGTCGAGGAATCCGGAACTCACCAGGCGCCGCGCTTCAGCGAAGGTAACCTGCCGGCGATGCAGTCGGCGCCCGTGGCGGTCGATGACAACGTCTCAGGCGATACCGCCGTGGCGCTCGACCAGGGCGATCCGCTGGCCGAGGCCGATTTCCACATGGCCTATGGCCTGTATGACCAGGCCGCCGACCTGGTGCGCATCGCCATCGCACGCGAGCCCCAGCGACGCGATCTGCAGCTGAAGCTCCTCGAGGTGTACTTCGTCTGGGGCAACAAGGACCAGTTCCTGCAGCTCGCGCGTGAGCTGTCGAGCAGTCGCGACCAGTCGATCGGTGGCGAATGGGAAAAAGTCATCATCATGGGCCGGCAGATTGCGCCCGAAGACGCGCTGTTTGCCGCATCCGGTGCCTTGCCGGGCGCCGCCAGCGGCGGCGTCGATCTGAACCTTGAAGGCGGCCAGAATCGCGTAGATTTCGACCTGCTCGGTGAGCCCTCGATTTCAAATGAAACGCGCTCCGACGCGGTCGATCTCGATCTGGGCGCGGCGCTCGGCGACGCCGACGCCACGGGCGAGCTGCGCTCGATTGGCGATACCGGCGTCGATTTCATACTCGATGACCCGGCGCGCGGCGGTGATGGCACGGGCTCGACCCGAGAAATGCCGCAGTCACACACCGTGACCCTCGATGTGGGTGAGGCGGGGCACGATGCACCGACGGTTGAAAACCTGCAGTCGCTGGGCATTGACAGCCCCACGATCCGGCACAAGCTCGACGCCAGCGCGTACCAGCAGTCGGGCGGTGGCGAGCAGACCGCCGAGCTGGCGATTGATGATCTTGGGCTCGACGTCGCCAGCGGCGACACCGGCAAGCACGACACCGGCGATGCCGCCGCCTCGGCGCCAACAATGCTGACGGCCCTGGATGATGACACGCGCGAGCTCTTTGCCAGGGCCCAGGCCCAGGTGGTTACGCCCGACACCGTGGAAACACGGACTGCGGGCACGGGCGCGAGCGGCACCTGGCTGTTTACCGACAAAGATTTTTCGAGCGTGCTGCCGGCGATGGGCGCTGGCCACGATACGCC
>JAYTXT010000132.1:0-2414 GCA_043742765.1 Gammaproteobacteria bacterium
CTGGATCCAGCAGCACCAACCGCAGCTGCCGGTGGCGGTGATCACCGCCCATGGCAACGTCGAGACCGCGGTGCGTGCGCTCAAGGCGGGAGCGTTCGATTTCGTGTCCAAGCCCCTCGACCTCGGCGTATTGCGGCGCCTGGTGTCGGTCGCAATCCGTCTTGGCGCCGAAGATGGCGCTGAAACGGTGCGTCTGGGCCCGCACTTGCTGGGTGATTCGCCGGCCATGGATGCCCTGCGCGTGCTGATCGCGCGCGTGGCGCGCAGCCAGGCGCCGGTGCATATCTCGGGGGAGTCGGGCACCGGCAAGGAGCTGGTCGCGCGGCTCATCCACAGCAGCGGCGCGCGGCGCGAAGGCCCGTTCATTCCCGTGAACTGCGGCGCCATTCCCACCGAGCTCATGGAGAGCGAGCTGTTCGGCCACAAGCGCGGCAGTTTCAGCGGCGCGGTGAGCGACAGGCTCGGCCTGGTGCAGAGTGCCGAGGGCGGTACGCTGTTTCTCGACGAGGTCGCTGACCTGCCGTTGCACATGCAGGTGAAACTGCTGCGCGTCATCCAGGAAAAAACCGTGCGCCCGGTGGGCAAACAGCATGAGCAGCCGATCGACGTGCGCGTGCTCTCGGCGACGCACAAGAACCTCGCGACGCTGGTCGCGGTCGGGAAGTTTCGCGAAGATCTTTATTACCGCATCAATGTGATCGACATCCACGTGCCTGCGCTCCGCGACCACGCCAGCGACATCCCCGAGCTGGCCGCGGCGCTGCTGCTGCGGCTCGGCCGCCGGCTCGGCGAAGCGGCGCCGTCGCTGGGCGCCGATGCGCTCGCGGCGCTGCAGGGCTACCCGTTTCCGGGCAATGTTCGCGAGCTGGAAAACATCCTCGAGCGCGCGCTGACGCTCAGCACCGGCGATGAGATTGGCGTCGGCGACCTGCAGCTGCGCGCAGCGGCCACGGACGCGGCGCACGACAGCAACGCGGCCACGCTGGTCAAGGCCGCGGCGGCCGGCGCTGGCGCATCGGGCTCCGACCTGAGCGATCAGCTCGAACACATCGAGCGCGACGCCATACTCAAGGCGCTGGAACAGACGCGCTATAACAAGACCGCGGCCGCGCGGTTGCTGGGCATGACGTTTCGCGCCCTGCGCTACAAGGTCAAGAAGCTCGGTATCGAGTAGTCAGGCCGCGAGTTTCAGCGTCGGTCTTAATCTCGCCCGCGTCACCAGCACCAGCAACAAATCCGCACCCGGACCCTCGCCAGGCGCCTTTCATCAGCGCGGTCGCCTGCGGGCTGCAGGCGCCTTGGGTGGCTTTATTTTCAACACTTCCAGCATTTCGCGCGCCCGCAGTATCCGCGCGGCACCGTGCTCCTGCAGCGCCAATACGCCACGGCGATCCCCGGACACGAGATAGTCCACGTGGCCGGCCTCGGCCATCGCCAGCAGAAAATTGTCCGCAGGATCAGCGGATCGGTCAACACGCGGCAAGCGCCTGAGCAGGTCCGCCAATTTTCGCAGGTCGTTGATGAAGCGCCCTACCCTGGCAGGAAGAATTCGCGCGCGCAGCACTGGCCGACGGGCTACGTCGCCGAGTTCAAGCAGCTGCTCAAGGGAAGTGACCAGCTGGAAATGTTGTTCACGCCAGGCCGTAATCAGCCGCGCTGGCGCACCCTCCGGATTGATCAACGCGCTGAGCAGAACGTTCGTGTCGAGAACGACACGCATCAGGCGCGCTTGGCAAACCGCTCGGCGCGCACTTCGCTCAGCGCCTGCTCGATCTCGTCCTCGATCTCCTCGAGGCGCGCGCCTTTGTTGTGGGCTTGTGCGGCACTGACATTGAGATCAAACAGCCGCCAGCGCACCGCGTCGGCAACAAACTTCGACAGGCTCCCTTTCTTGAAACCCGCCTGCGCCAGATACGTGCGCAATGACACGTCAGTGTCTTTCGGCACGAAGATGGTCCAGCGCGTGTTGCTCTCTGCGGTGGCTTTCATGTAATTCACGCTTAAGTGTTTATACGCCAACAGTGTAGCACTGCGCAGCCTCGCGGCAAGCGCACTTCTGCCGCAGCAGACACGCCCCCACTCGTAAAACGTGCAGCAGCCAGCCTATCGCTCACCAGCTTATGTTGTATTTGGAAACAAATAGTTAACAGACCTCAAGGCCACACGCTGATCACAGCCATACCAACCAGGCCACCTCTACCGAGTCACAGACTCGTTGCCCACTGGCACGTCGCGACGGAATCACGTGCGCGACCCTAAATCGCCAGCAGGTGTCGGGGGTCGGCTCCGACCACGGCGTTGCGTGCAATGGCGGTGTCGAAGGTCACCAGCCGCCCGCCGTGCTTGACGGCCAATGCCAGCAGATAGACATCAGTGAGTTGCCGCGGGCTGTGTACACGTGAACAATTCACGGC
>JAYTXT010000133.1:0-2862 GCA_043742765.1 Gammaproteobacteria bacterium
CCGGACCTACAGATCGGGAGCGAGATCGGGATGCTGCGGGCCCCGGCATCTTGATCGACTCGTCCTGCTACGACCGCTTTGGAGCGCAGGCTGACAGCTAATGGTGAGTGCCGCTCCTGGCCGAAACTACCGAGACGCAACTGATCGGGTTAGTCCAAGAAAAACCATGAGTGCGCGATTTACGCGCAGCTGATCCGTGTCGTCAAGCTGCCCTAACCTTTCTCCCAGGCGCTTTTTCGGTACGGTGGTCACCTTATCTATCATCAATCTGCTTGGTGCTCGAAGTCCGTTTTGCTCGCTCGGCTCAACTAACACGCGCATCAACGGGGCGTCGACGGGATCAGTCGTGAACGCGCACAGGGTAATAGACGAAGTGCCGTTGAATCGATCCTCCTGAATAATCACCGCTGGGCGTGGTTTGCCTGCGTAGTTGTTGCCGCCCGATACAGTCCAAATTTCGCCTCGTTTCACGGTGCATAGTCCGTAGATAGGTCATCAATAAACGCCTGGTCTGCGGACTCGTGAGTGCTCTCTCCGACGGCACGAGACTGCTTTCGAGCGGCGGCAATGAACGATCGTGCGCGCACGTCGGGCACCCAAATTTGCACGGGCCGAAGACCCTGTGCTCTGAGCCTAGTGCGGTGGTCACGAACCTTATCGCGCGAAGACGGCGTTGGTTGCGGCATTTTAAGTCTCCGGAAAGTTACATGTAACCTAGCACGACTAGAGACCAAACGGCAATGGCCGGTTTAGTGAAAATGGGACAAATTGCAGTGACGTGGAAGTGGCGGCTTTCTGGCCGGAAGCGTCGTAATCACGCCCATCGACGAAATGCAGAACCAGTGGACGTTATGGCAAGCGAATAAATACTCTTGGGCGTCATGCAGCCCCTCGCGCAGCCCACTGCGTATCAACCCGTACCACTGCAGCCCACGAAGTTGGGGGTATCGCTGGGGGTACCGGTTCGTTGAAATGGGCCGGTACCCCCAAAGAACGCTCGTGCGCCTTTTTCGGTACCCCCAGCAGAAACTCTGCGCACACGTTCAGTGCCACCAGGGTTCTGGACCACCGGGCCGCCGCTGCCATCCGACTGCGGTTCGAGTCCCGAGCGGACTCGAACCACCGCACTACTCGCTCAAGGCTGGCCAGCCTGACGGTGATCCGGTGGCGCCAGGGTAGCGGCCGAAGCCACGGCCGGGGCAGGAGTTTGTCATAGTCCCATAATGGGACTATACTTACACTTATGCGGGTGATCGCCCTGTCGACGTTGAAGGCCTTCTGGTTGAGATCGTCACGCTACCGCGATGCCGAGGGGCCGACGTTGGCGTGGTATCGCGACGTTCTGAAGGCTGATTGGGCAAAGCCCAGTGAGGTGAAGGGCCAATTTGGCTCGGCGAGCATCCTGATGGACGGTCGCGTGGTGTTCAATATTGGCGGCAACAAGTACCGCATCGTTGTGTGGATCAACGTAAGCGTCCGGTCTGGGCACGTTGACAGAGCTTATGCGGCGAGACGCATGGCCGGGATTTCGGAGGCGAGGTTCCAAGGCAGCAGCTCGTGGACGCGGTTGACGGGATGGTCGGGAAGTCGCTCGAACAAGTAGCGCAGGTAGGCCTCGACGTTCAGGCCGTTGAGCTGCGCGGTGCCGAGCAGGCTGTAGATCGCGGCGGCGCGCTCGCCGCCGTCGTCGGAGCCGGCAAACAGCCAGTTCTTGCGGCCGAGAGCGACGGCGCGGAGCGATCGTTCGGCGGCGTTGTTGTCGATCTCCAATCGGCCGTCATCCCGGTAGCGCGTCAACGCCGCCCAGCGCGAGAGTGCGTAACGCATCGCGATGGCGAGCTCGCTCTTCTTCGACACGGTCGTGAGCGTCGCGTGCAGCCAGGTATGGAGCGAGTCGAGTTCGGGGCCGGCGCGCGCCTGGCGCACGGCGCATCGTTCCGCGGGAAGGCGGCCGCGGATATCGGCCTCGACGGCATAGAGTCGCCCGATCCGTGCGAGGGCTTCGGCGGCGATCGGCGAGGTGTTGTGCACCTGGATGTCGTAGAACTTGCGGCGCACGTGGGCCCAGCAGGCGGCCTCCTGGATGCGCTCGCCGTACAATCGATCAAAGCCCGCATAGCCATCGGCCTGCAAGACACCGGTAAAGGGCGTCAAGTGCCGCAACGGATGTTCGCCCTTGCGATCGGGCGAGTACCGGAACAGCACGGCCGGTGGCTCCTCGCTTCCGGCCGGCCGATCATCCCGCACGTACGTCCACAATCGCCCCTGCCGCGTCGTGCCCCGTCCCGGGCACAGCACCGGGACCGGCGTGTCATCGGCATGGAGCTTCTCGGCCTGGAACACGTAGTGGCCGAGCGCGTCGATCAGCGGCTGGAGCAGGCGGCTCGCGCCGCCGACCCAATCGGCCAGCGTCGAGCGATCCAGATCGATCCCGTCGCGAGCGTAGATCTGGCTCTGCCGGTACAGCGGCAGGTGATCGGCGTACTTGGACACCAGCACGTGGGCCAGGAGTGCGGGGCCGGCCAGCCCGCGAGCGATCGGCCGAGTGGGTGCCGGGGCTTGCACCATCGTCTCGCACCGCGCGCAGCTGAACTTGGGGCGGATATGGCGCAGCACCTTGTAGCGGCCCGGCACCCACTCGAGCATCTCGGCCACGTCTTCGCCGGCGGCACGCAGCTCACCGCCACAGGCGGGGCAGGCACAGGGCGACTCATGGGTGATCGGCTCGCGCGGCAGGTGGGCCGGGAGCGCTCGGCGCACTGGAGAGGGCCTCGGTGGCAGCGTCACCGTGATCTGAGGTGGGAGCGCGGCCTGGCTCGCTTCCAGATCCTCCAGGCTCAGCTCGATCTGGGCGATCTGGGC
>JAYTXT010000134.1:0-6397 GCA_043742765.1 Gammaproteobacteria bacterium
TGGTGCGCCAGCGCCTCGGCGCGCTCGGCGTGGAACACGTCACCAGCGCCGGCCTGTGCACCTACTCGCAGGCTGCGCAGTGCTTTTCCTACCGGCGCGACGGTCGTACCGGGCGCATGGCGGCGCTGCTCTGGCGCCAGGGCGCCACACCGGAAGGCGCGTGCTAGAGTGAAAGGCCGATGCCCATACTGATCTGGATCCTGCTCGCGACGCTGTTCGGCGGCCTGCTCAGTGCCGCGCTGGCGGGGCTGTTCCTGCTGTTCCCGGAAGCGCGCCGCGCGCGGCTCCTGCCGCACCTGATCAGTTTCGCCACCGGCGCCATGTTGGCGGCGGCGCTCCTCGGGCTCCTGCCCGAGGCAGTGGCCGAGGTGGGGCCGGAGCGGGTGCAGGGGATCGGCGCTGCGCTCCTGGGCGGCATCGCGCTGTTCTTCGTGCTCGAGAAATTCGTGCTCTGGCGCCACTGCCACACCGAGGATTGCGAGAGCCACCAGGTGCCCCAAAGCCAGCACCGCGATCGTGCCGCAGGCTGGATCGTGCTGATCGGCGATGGGGTGCACAACGGGTTCGACGGTGTGCTGATCGCCGCGGCTTTCCTCACGGACGTGCGGCTCGGCATCGTGACGACAATTGCCATCACCGCCCACGAGATTCCGCAGGAGCTGGGCGACCTGGCCGTGTTGCTGCATGCCGGCATGAAGCCCTCGCGCGCGCTGTTTTTCAATACAGTGAGCAGCCTGACCTCGATCTTCGGTGGTCTGGCGGGCTACTACTCCCTGCGCGGCACGCTCGAGGTGCTGCCGTACGCGATTTCGGTAGCCGCAGCCTCGCTGATCTACGTGGCCGTGGCGGACCTGATTCCGGGGCTGCACCGGCGGGTGGATCCGGCCGGGAGCATCATGCAGGTGGTGCTGATCTTTGCCGGGATCGCCGTCATCTGGGCCGCGGAAACCGTCCTCGGCGCTTGAATTTGCCCCCTGGCGGCCTCAAGACAGGGACAACCGATATCTGACACCTGGGGTCGAGCCGCAATGCGCATGGACAAGCTCACCAGCCGCTTCCAGGCGGCGCTGGCCGACGCACAATCGCTGTGCGTCGGGCGCGATCATCAGTTCATCGAGCCGGCCCATGTGCTGCTCTCGCTGCTTGATTCGCAGGGCGGCGGCATCGCGCCGCTCCTGCGCAAGGCCGGCGCCGACGTCAACAAACTGCGCACCCTGCTCGGCGCCGCGCTCGATCGGCTGCCGAAGGTGGAGGGCACGCCAGGGGAAATACACGTTTCCACTGACCTCAACCGGCTGCTCAACGTTACCGACAAGCTGGCGCAGCAGCGCGGTGATCAGTACATTTCCAGCGAACTGTTCGTGCTCGCCGGCTTTGAAGACAAGAACACGCTGGCGAAGATCTTCAAGGACAGCCGTGTGCACAAGGCCGCGGTCGAGAAGGCGATCGACGAGTTGCGCGGTGGCGAGGCGGTCAAGGACGCCGGCGCCGAAGAGCAGCGTCAGTCGCTGGAGAAATACACCGTAGATCTCACCGCGCGCGCCGCGAGCGGCAAGCTCGACCCGGTGATCGGGCGCGACGACGAGATTCGCCGCACCATCCAGGTGCTGCAGCGCCGGACCAAGAACAACCCTGTACTCATAGGTGAACCGGGTGTAGGTAAAACCGCAATCGTAGAAGGCCTCGCGCAGCGCATCATCAACGGCGAAGTGCCCGAGGGCCTGAAGAACAAGCGCATCCTGGCGCTCGACATGGGCGCGCTGATCGCGGGCGCGAAGTTCCGCGGCGAGTTCGAGGAGCGGCTCAAGAGCGTGCTCAACGATCTGGCCAAGCAGGAAGGCCAGGTGATCCTGTTCATCGACGAGCTGCACACCGTGGTCGGCGCCGGCAAAGCCGAGGGTGCGATGGACGCCGGCAACATGCTCAAGCCCGCGCTGGCGCGCGGCGAACTGCATTGCGTCGGCGCAACCACGCTCGATGAATACCGCAAGTACATCGAGAAGGACGCGGCGCTCGAGCGGCGTTTCCAGAAGGTGCTGGTTAACGAGCCGACCGTCGAAGACACCATTGCGATCCTGCGGGGGCTCCAGGAGCGCTACGAAGTGCATCACGGCGTCGACATCACCGATCCGGCGATCGTCGCCGCGGCGACGCTCTCGCATCGCTACATCGCTGATCGCCAGCTGCCCGACAAGGCGATCGACCTGATCGACGAGGCCGGCGCGCGCATCCGCATGGAGATCGACTCCAAGCCCGAGGTGCTCGACCGGCTCGACCGGCGCATCATCCAGCTCAAGATCGAGCAGATGGCGCTGAAGAAAGAGCAGGACGAGGCTACTAGGAAGCGGTTGGCGACACTCGAGGACACATTGGCGGGCCTTGAAAAGGAATCCGCCGACCTCGAGGAAATCTGGAAGGCCGAGAAGGCCACGCTCCAGGGCGGCGCTGCGATCAGGGAAGAGCTTGAGAAGCTCAAGCTCGAAATGGAAGGCGCGCGCCGCCGCGGCGACCTGGGCAAGGTCGCCGAGTTGCAGTACGGCAAGATCCCGGCGCTCGAGAAGCGCCTGGCCGAGGCGCAGGCCGCGGAGAACAAGGATACGCAGCTGGTGCGCAACAAGGTCACCGAGGAAGAAATCGCCGAAGTGGTCTCGAAGTGGACCGGCATCCCGGTCGCCAAGATGCTCGAAGGCGAGAAGGAAAAACTCCTGCGCATGGAAGAGGCTTTGGCCAAGCGCGTGGTCGGCCAGGAAGAGGCGGTGCGCATCGTTGCCAACGCCATCCGCCGCTCGCGTGCGGGGCTCGCCGATCCGCGCCGGCCGAACGGCTCGTTCCTGTTCTTGGGTCCCACCGGTGTCGGCAAGACAGAACTGTGCAAAGCGCTCGCTGAATTTCTTTTTGATACTGAAGACGCCATGGTGCGCATCGACATGTCCGAGTTCATGGAAAAGCACTCGGTCGCGCGCCTGATCGGCGCGCCCCCCGGTTACGTAGGCTACGAAGAGGGCGGCTATCTGACCGAGGCGGTGCGCCGCCGGCCCTACGCGGTGATCCTGCTCGATGAAGTCGAGAAGGCACACCCCGACGTGTTCAACGTGTTGCTGCAGGTGCTCGATGACGGGCGTCTCACCGATGGCCAGGGGCGCACGGTCGACTTCCGCAACGCGGTCATCATCATGACCTCGAACCTCGGCTCGAACGTGATCCACGAGCTCGCCGGCGAGGGCAACTACCAACGCATGAAAGCCGCGGTAATGGAAATCGTGCAGCAGAACTTCAAGCCGGAGTTTATCAACCGCATCGACGACATCGTCGTGTTCCATCCGCTGGGCACCGAGCAGATCCGCGTCATCGTCGAGATCCAGCTGGGGCTCCTGCGCCGCCGCCTGCTGGAGCGCGATATGGTGTTCGAGCTCGACGTTGCCGCCCGCGACTCACTCGGCGAGGCCGGGTTCGACCCGGTCTACGGCGCCCGGCCGCTCAAGCGCGCCATTCAGCAGCAGATCGAGAACCCGCTGGCCCAGCGCATCCTGGCCGGCACCTTTCTGCCCGGCGATAAAATCCGCGTGGGCGTGGAAAACGGCGTACTGCACTTCGCCAAGGCCCGCTGAGGGTTGCAGGGCGTAGCACGCGCCGGCCGCCGTCGGTGAAAGGCAGTTTGCGTCGCTCCCCGATACTCGCTTTGGCAAACCGCCTTTCACCACCGACACCCGGCGCGTGCTACACCCTATAATCCGAGGCGGGTGGAGGAGTGGTTCAGTTATGCCGTTCTACGAGTACGAGTGTCCAGCCTGCAAGTACTACCTGGAGGTACTCCAGAAGATCAGCGACAAGCCGCTGAAGAAGTGCCCGTCCTGCGGCAAGGCTGGGTTCAAGCGGCTGATGTCCGCGCCCGTGTTCCGGCTCAAGGGTTCGGGCTGGTACGAGACTGATTTCAAGTCGGACAAGGAAGGGCAGCGCAACCTCGCCGGCCCCGAGCGGGAAGAACCGGTGACCGCCGCGGCCGATGCCAAGGTCAAACCGGATGACAAGGGCGCTGCCCAGCCAGCGGTCGAGGCAGCGACGCCCAAGGCTGACAAAGACAAAGACCCGGACAAGGGCAAAGGCGAAAGTAAAGGCAAGAACGGTGGTTCGGCGGCGGCGAAGCCTTCGCGCAAGCCCACCCGGAGCGCGAAGAGCGCCGCCAGGCCCGCGGCGAAGCGCAGCGTGAAGCGCCCCGCACGGGCGGCCGCGCGCGGCAGGGGACGGCGATGAACGGTGCGCCGACGCTGAAGAGGGCGTTGATCATGCGGGCGCTGCGGCGCTACCTGATCAACGGGCTGCTGATCTGGGTGCCCGTCCTGGTCACGGTCCTGGTGGTGCGCTTCATCCTCCAACTCATGGACCAGACACTGCTGGTGCTGCCCAGCTCGCTGCGGCCGGATGCGCTGCTGGGGCTGCACGTGCCGGGGCTCGGCGCGATCCTCGGCCTGCTGATCGTGATACTCACCGGCCTCCTGGTCACCAACTTCATCGGCCGGGCGCTGGTGGCGGTCGGCGAGGAACTGCTCGAACGCATCCCTTTCGTGCGCGCGCTCTACAGCGGCGTCAAGAGTTTTTCCGAGACCGTGCTGTCAAACTCCGGCAATTCGTTCAAGAAAGTCCTGCTGGTGGAGTACCCACGTGCCGGCGTGTGGAGCATCGGCTTCCAGACCACCGACCACCTGCCGGAAATCAGCTCGCGCCTCGGCGCGCCGCAGGTCTGCGTATTCATTCCCACCACGCCGAACCCGACCTCGGGCTTCATCATCTTCGTACCGCACTCGCAGTGCATCGAGCTCGACATGCATGTCGACGCCGCCATGAAATTCATCGTGACGCTGGGCGTGGTCGGCCCGGGGGCCCATGCTGGGGCGTCGCACGCGCCGCATCCGCCGCACGCCGCCGCAGCGCCGGCGGCACCGGGCTGACATGGCACCGGCCGCCGTGGCGATCGCCGCCCTGCGCGAGCGCGAGCTGCACACCTTTGAGCGCGCCCACCCGCAGGCCGCCGAACTCTCCCAGCAGAGCGCCCGACACTGGCAGGGCGGGGTGCCCTTCCACTGGATGCGTGACTGGCCGCTGCCGTTCCCGGTGTTCGTGCGCGATGCCATCGGCGCCACGCTCCGCGACGTCGACGGCTATTCCTACGACGATTTCTGTCTGGGCGACACGGGTGCGATGTTCGGCCACAGCCCGGCGCCCGTCGCCAAAGCGCTCGCGCGCCAGGCGGCGCTGGGGCTCACGGCGATGCTGCCCGGCGAGCGCGTCGCCGCGATCGGCGCGGCGCTCAGCGCACGCTTCGCGTTGCCCTGCTGGCAGCTGACGCAGACCGCGACCGACGCCAACCGCTCGGTGCTGCGGCTCGCCCGTGCCGTGACCGGGCGGAGCGAAGTGCTGGTGTTCGACGGCTGCTATCACGGCACCGTCGATGAGACGCTGGTGTGCCTGGTGGATAGCCAGCCGCGCGCCCGCTCCGGCCTGCGCGGGCCGCCCGGCGATGCCGCCGCGCACACCCGCGTGGTCGAGTTCAACGATGTAAAGGCGTTGGCCGCCGCGCTGGCGGACCGCAAGGTGGCGGCCGTGCTGTGCGAGCCGGCGCTCACCAACATGGGCATGGTGCTGCCGGCGCCCGGGTTTCACGCTGAGCTGCGGCGCCTCAGCCGCGAGCACGGGACGCTGTTGATCATCGACGAGACGCACACGCTCTCGGCGGGCCCGGGCGGCTGCACGCGGCGCGATGCGCTCGAGCCCGACATGCTGGTGTGCGGCAAGGCGATCGCCGGCGGTATGCCTTGCGCGGTCTACGGCATGACCGCGGCGCTCAGCGCGCGCCTGGAGGCCATGCCGGCGAACGCGGAACACGGGCATTCCGGGCTCGGCACCACGCTCTCGGCCAACCTGCTGGCCCTCGCGGCGCTCGAGGCCTGCCTGACCGAGGTCATGACAGACGCGGCCTTTGCGCACATGGAAGCCCAGGCGATCCGGCTCGAACAGGGGCTCCTGGCCCTGCTGTCAAAGCGCGCTCTGCCCTGGCACGTGCAGCGCGTGGGTGCGCGCGTCGAGCTGGGGTTCGGGGCGGCGCCGGCGCGCAACGGCCGTGAATCCGCGGCGGCCATGCTCCCCGAACTCGAGCGCACGCTGCACCTGTACCTGCTCAACCGCGGCGTGCTGCTCACGCCCTTCCACAACATGATGCTGCTCTCGCCCCAGACCGCGCCCGCGGCCGTCGACCGGTTGCTCTCGCATCTCGACGCCGCGCTGGACGAACTGGCTTGATGAGCAGCCCGGCTTGCCCGGTAATTGCGCGCCCAGGCGAAGGCCCGTAACATCGCGTGCCTTTTCGGAACCTGGCCATGCGCACCCATACTTGCGGACAAGT
>JAYTXT010000135.1:0-6272 GCA_043742765.1 Gammaproteobacteria bacterium
TGCGCTCGATGCCGACAGCCGCCGGCGCCTGCCAGGCAATCCGCTGCGGATCCTCGACAGCAAGAATCCCGCGATGCGCGCGCTGGTGGACGGCGCCCCGGTGCTCACCGACTACCTGGACGAAGAATCGCGCGTGCACTTCGCGTCACTGCGCGCCATGCTCGACTCGCTGGCGATCCCCTATACGATCAACCCACGCCTGGTGCGCGGACTCGACTATTATTCGCGCACGGTGTTCGAGTGGCTCAGCGACGCGCTGGGCGCGCAGGATGCCGTCTGTTCCGGCGGCCGCTATGACGGCCTGATCGGGCAGCTCGGCGGCGAGGCGACGCCTGCGGTCGGCTTCGCGCTGGGCATCGAACGGGTGGTCGAGCTGATCCGGCTCTCGGGCACCGGCGCCGAGCCGCAGGCCCCGGCCGTGTACGTGATCGCCAGCGGCGCAACCGCCGAGGCGCGGGCCCTGCAGCTGGCCGAGCAGCTGCGCGAAACCATGCCCGGCCAGGGTGTGCAGATGAATCTGGGCGGGGGCAACTTCAAGGCGCAGTTTCGCCGCGCCGACCGGAGCGGCGCCTGCCTGGCGCTGATTCTGGGCGACGCGGAGCTCGAGCGCGGCGTCGCCGCTTTGAAACCATTGCGCCGCGAGGCCGGTCAGAGCGAATGCGCGCTGGCCGAGTTGCCGGGGCGGGTCAGGAAAATGCTGGAGGAGGAATCGTGGACGAGTACATGAACGAGCAGGAACAATGGGAATACGTGCGCCCCGGGCTGCGCCAGAACGGCGTCTGGCTGCTGGCGGGAGTGGCGCTCGCCGCTGCCGGGTTATGGGGCTGGCGGGCCTGGCAGGCGCGGCAGGAGGCCGCGCTCGTGGCGGCCAGTGGCCAGTACGAACAGCTCGTTGCTGCCTTCGGCAAGAACGAGCGGGCGACAGTGGTCACGCTGGCGGACAAGCTGTTGGTCGAACATCCGCGTACCGGCTACGCCGAACAGGCGCAGCTCGCCGCCGCGCGGCTGCAGGTCGAGAACAATGAACTGCCGGCCGCGCTCGCGAGTATGCAGCGGGTCGCGGCGGCGACCTCCGATCCCGAACTGGCGCTGCTGCTACGGCTCCGTGTCGCGCGGCTCCAGATCGAACAGCATCAGGCGGACGCGGCGCTTGCCACGCTAGCGTCGGTGGAGCCGGGCGCCTTCGCGAGCCGCTACGCTGAAGTGCGCGGTGACGCGTTGTTTGCCAAGGGCGATCGTGCGGGTGCGCTCAAGGCCTACCGCGAGGCGCAGGCCGCGCAGGCCGCGCAGGCCGCGCAGGCCGGCGGTGGAGCCGGCGCTGGCGATCTGCTGGCCCTCAAGATCAACGAACTCACGCGCTCCTAGGAATCCCATGACCCGACCCACTGTGACACTGGCCGCCGCCGCGCTGGCGCTGATGGCGCTCGTGGCCTGCTCATCCACCAGCAAGAGCAAGAAAGCGGACAAGCCGGTCGAGCTGGTGAAATTCAGCGCCCAGTTCCAGCCGGTGCGCGCCTGGAGCGTGAACCTCGGCAAGGCGGAGCCAAAGCTGCGCTTGGGCCTGTCCCCGGCGATCGACGGCAATCGTGTCTACGGCGCCAATCCGCGCGGCGATGTGGTCGCACTCGATTTGGCCAACGGCCGGCAGGTGTGGCAGCGGCATTTCAAGCTGGCACTGTCTGGCGGGCCCGGCGCCGGCAACGGCCTGGTGCTGATCTGCGGCAGCGGCGGCACGGTGGTGGCCCTCGCCGCAGCTGATGGGGCCGAACGCTGGCGCGTCGAATTGAACTCGGAGCTGCTGGCCGCGCCCGTGGTCACCTCCGACCTGGTCGTGGTGCGCACGGTCGATGGCAAGCTGTACGGCCTCGAAGCGGCGGACGGCCATCAGCGCTGGGTGGCCGACCAGCAGGTGCCCAGGCTCACGCTGCGCGGCACCAGCCGGCCGGTGATTGCCGGTGAATTTGCGATTTCCGGTTTCGACAATGGCCGCCTGATGGCCGTCACGCTCACCAGCGGCACCACCGCCTGGGACGTCGCCGTCGGCCAGCCACGCGGCAGCAGCGAGCTGCAACGCCTCATAGACATCGATTCGCCGGTCGCGCTCGACGGCGACGATCTTTTCGCCGTGGCTTTCCAGGGACGCGCCGTGCGCCTGGCGCGCGATAGCGGGCGCGAGATCTGGTCGCACGAGATTTCCAGCTACCGCGGCCTCGCCGCCGACGCCCTGGGCGTCTACGTGTCGACGGCGGCAGGCACAGTGACCCGGCTTGATCGCGCCAGCGGCGCCGAACGCTGGCAGCAGCAAGGCCTGCTGCGCCGCTCGCTGACGGCGCCCGTGCTGCAGGGGAAGCGCGTCGTGGTAGCGGATTTCCAGGGCTTCATACACTGGCTGAGCATGGACGACGGTTCGTTCCAGGCGCGCGCCAAGGGCGGCGCACGCATCACCAGCGCGCCGCAGGTGGCCGGCGACCTGGTGGTGGTGCAGACGGACAAGGGGGCGATCGAAGCGTGGCGAGCGCCCGGGAACTGAAATTCAGCCATGCTTCCCGTGGTGGCAATTGTCGGCCGGCCCAACGTCGGTAAATCCACGCTGTTCAATGCGCTGACGCGCACGCGCGACGCCATCGTCGCCGATATTCCCGGTGTCACTCGCGACCGCCAGTACGGCTACGCACGGATCGGCGCCGTGCCCTGCGTGCTAATCGATACCGGCGGTCTGGTCGACAAGCCCAGCGGCATCGAAGCGCAGATGCGCGAACAGGCCGAGAAGGCGGTCGCCGAGTGTGATCGCATCATCTTCCTGGCCGACGCGCGCGCCGGGCTCACGGCGCAGGACCGCTTCGTCGCCAACGAGCTGCGCCGCGCGGGCAAGCCGGTTACGCTGGCGATCAACAAGTCGGAGGGACTCGACGCGGACATGGTGGCCGCTGATTTCCAGGTGCTGGGCATGGGCGCGCCGCAATCGATCGCCGCAGTGCATGGCCAGGGTTGCCGCGAACTCATCGACACGGTGCTCGAGGGCCTGGTCGCCGGCGCCGGCCCCGCCGATGACACCAGCGCGATCCGCGTGGCAATCATCGGCCGGCCGAATGTCGGCAAATCGACGCTCGTCAACCGCCTGCTGGGCGAGGAACGCGTGATCGCCAGCGACCAGCCGGGCACCACCCGTGATTCGATCATGGTGCCGTTCCAGCGTGATGGCCGTGATTTCCTGCTGGTCGACACCGCCGGCGTGCGGCGCCGCTCCAAGGTGGAAGACGCCATCGAGCGCGCCAGCGTAGCGCGCACGCTGCAGGCGATCGCCGAAGCCCACGCGGTGGTCATGGTGCTCGACGCGCACGACAGCATCGGCGAGCAGGATGCCAGTGTGCTTGGCCAGGCGCTCGAGCGCGGCCGCGTGCTGTTGATCGCCATCAACAAGTGGGATGGGATTCCGACCGACCAGCGCGACGAAATCCGCCGACTGCTGTCATTCAAGCTCGATTTCGTGCCGTATGCGCCGCATCATTTCATTTCGGCCCGCCATGGCACCGGCGTCGGCGAGCTGGCGCGCGACCTGGTGCGCGGCTACGACGCCGCGATGCGCGCCATGCCGACACCGCAGCTCACCAAGGTGCTGGAAAAAGCCATCGAGGCGCATCAACCGCCGATCGTGAAGGGCCGGCGCATCAAGTTGCGCTATGCGCACCAGGGCGGGCGCAACCCGCCGCGCATCATCATCCACGGCAACCAGACGGTGTCGGTGCCCGAGTCCTATCGCCGTTACCTCGCGAACGTCTATCGCGAGGCTTTCGATCTGTATGCGACGCCGGTGGCGATCGACTTCCGCAGCGAAGCCAACCCCTACGACCGGCTCAAGGCCGGGAAGCGCCGCCCGCGCGCGGCAGCAACAATGCCGGGTCGACGAAAGCGCGGTTGAGCGCGACTCCGAAGTGCAGGTGCGGACCTGTTACGCGGCCTGTCAGCCCAACCGCGCCAATGATGTCACCTACCGCGACCTGCTGGCCCGCCTGCACGTCGACTCTCGACAGGTGGCAGTACATGGTGATCAGGCCCGCGCCATGATCGATCAGCACCGTATTGCCGTTGAAGAAGTAATCGCCCGTGTCGACGATGACGCCGGCTGCCGCGGCATGCACCGGTAGTCCCACGGGCGCCGCGATGTCCATGCCGCTATGCGGGTCGCGCGGCGCGCCATTGAAGAAGCGTCGCAACCCGAAGGAACTCGAGCGTTGCCCACTGATTGGCGCCGCCAGCCGGAGCGATGCCGGCAGGATGTCCGAGAACGTCGCCACCGCGGCATGAATGCGCTCGTGTTCGCCGGTGACGCGGGCCAGATCGGCGGCCGACAGATCCACCTGCGCCGGCGGCACCCGGAGCCGTTGCGTGCGGTAGTGCGCGGGTCGTATCGTGAACTTCAGCGCCGGCGTGCCTGCGGGCACGCCGTCGATATGAATCTCGGCCGGCCCGGGCTGCTGCGACAGCGGAATACCGACGACTGCGAGCCATTCATGCTCGTGCCCTGGGCCCGGCGGCAGCATCAATACCGGTGCCGCGTTGAAGTAGGCGCGGGGTGCAGCGGGATTTTCAGGCGTTACATGTAACGCGGTTACATGTAACACCACAATTCCGCCAGGCACCGCACGCTGGCCGGGCAAGGCAGGGCCCCGCGGCGCCGCGGCGGCCACGGCGGCCACGGCTAGAGCCATACCGGTGAGTCCGGCAACGATGCGCAGCGCCAGGCCGGACCGACGGGGGTTCATGATCCGCGTCCGCCGGATTCGCGCTTTCCGGTCACGCGCGCGGTAAGCACGCCATCGGCCAGATGCGCCTCGATATCAGCGCCGACACCTACTTCCGCGGCGCTGCGGATAAGTGCGCCGCCCCCGGCGTGCACGACGATCGCGAAGCCACGTTCCAGCGTCGCCAGCGGGCTCACCGTGTGCAGGGCGCGCGCGGCCAGTTCCAGGCGTGTGCTCGCGGCGGTCAGGGCACGGGTCCACGCCGCGTTGATTCGGCCAGACAGCGGCTGCAGCGAGGTGTGCGCCGCGCGCAGCTGCGCATCGAGCGCGCGGCGCAGGCGCAGTTCAAACTCATCAAGCCGCTGTACGTGCTGCGCCAGCCGGGCGCCCGGATGGGCGCGCTGCAGGCGCTCGTGACGCGCGCGCAGCTGGGCCGCGTCGTCCGCGAGCTTGCGCCGCATGGCGCTGCTGAAGCGCTGCGCCAGCAACGCCAGGCGCTGCAGCCAGACGCGCCGGTCAGGCACCACGAGCTGCGCGGCCGCGGTCGGCGTAGGCGCGCGCACGTCGGCGACGAAGTCGGCGATCGTGACGTCGGTTTCATGGCCGATGCCCGCCACGATCGGCAGCGCGCAACGCGCCATGGCGCGTGCCACGCGTTCGTCGTTGAAGGCCCACAGGTCCTCGAGCGAGCCGCCGCCGCGCGCCAGGATCAATACCTCGCACTCGGCGCGTTCGCTCGCCAGGTCGAGCGCGGCCACGATGGCCGGCGCCGCGGCGGCGCCCTGCACCGGGACGGGATAGATGAGCACCGCGGCCGCCGGGAAGCGCTGCGCGAGCACGTGCAATATGTCGCGGATCGCCGCGCCCGTGGGCGAGGTGATCACGCCGACGCGCGCCGGCGCAGCCGGGAGCGGTCGCTTGCGCTCGAGGGCAAACAGCCCTTCGGTGGCCAGGCGCGCGCGCAGTTCTTCGAACGCGCGCTGCAGGGCACCGGCGCCGGCGTCTTCGAGGTGTTCGACCAGCAGTTGGTAGTCGCCGCGCGGCTCGTAGAGGCTGACCCGGCCGCGCGCCAGCACCAGCTGTCCCTCGCGCGGCGTGAAGCGCGCGAGCACGTTGCGCTGGCGGAACATTGCGCAACGCAGCTGCGCATCGCGGTCCTTCAGCGAAAAATACCAGTGGCCGGAGGCGGGACGGGAGAAATTCGAGACCTCGGCCTGCACCCAGATCATGCCCAGGCCCGATTCAAGCAGCATCCGCGCCTCGCGGTTGAGGCGTGCCACGCTGTAGACATCCCGCCCGGAGGGCGCTGCCGGCTCGTCCATGGCCCATTCTAGCCCGCTGCTGCACCCCGGGGCCCGCCGGCAGGCCCGGCCGGTTCTGGTTTACCGCGCCGCCCCCGGTGCGTACAATGGCGCGCTTCTTTTTGGGACGCCACGCTATGCGAATTCTCGAAGAAGCACTCACCTTTGACGATGTGCTGCTGGTGCCGGCGCGCTCCGACGTGCTGCCGCGCGAGGTCGACCTGTCGAC
>JAYTXT010000136.1:0-7531 GCA_043742765.1 Gammaproteobacteria bacterium
CAGCTGTTCGGCGCCATGATGCTCGGCGTGGCAGCCTGGATGCTCTCGCGCCTGGTGAGCGATCGGGCGAGCCTGCTGCTCTACAGCGTGCCGCTCATCGCCGTGGTCTGCGTGCTTTGGAGACTGCAGGGACGCGGGACGGCCCGCATCCTTGGCCGCGCGATCGCGGTGGGCGCCGGCCTCTACGCGCTGCTGCTCGGAGTCGGCGCAGCGCGCGGCAACACCGACCCGCTGCGTCCGCTCGCCTCGCCGGCCGTGACGGCCGCAGCGGCCGTCCCGTTCACGCGGGTGGCCAATCTTGGTGAGCTGGATCGCGCCGTCGCCGCCGCAGCCGCCAGCGGGCGCGCCGTGATGCTCGATTTCTACGCCGACTGGTGCGTCTCCTGCAAGGAAATGGAGCGCTATACGTTCTCGAATGCCACGGTGCGTGAGACCCTGACGCACCTCACGTTGCTGCGCGCCGATGTCACGGCGAACAGCGCCGACGACCAGGCGCTGCTCAAGCGCTTCGGCATCTTCGGCCCGCCGACCATTGCCTTCTACGGCAAGGACGGTCACGAGCGCAGCAACTACCGGGTCGTGGGCTACATGAAGGCGCCGGCGTTCGCCGAACTGCTGGCCCGCCTGACCACGCCGGGCGGCTGACGCGAGCAACCGGAGCGCGCCGCCTTCAATGGCTAGCGTTAAGCATGAGATAGGCCGTGCGCCCCGGCCCGGGCTCGAAATATCTCGCATTGCTTTCATTGACGATCACGGAACCGACGTAGTTGCGGTTGCCGAGGTTGTCGATACGCAGTGATTCACCGAAGCGCCAGGCGCCGCGCTGCTGGTTCAGGTCGGCGTGCAGGTTGAACAGCCAATAGCCGGCGGCGGCGTCGCTGTTGACGTCGTCGACATAGAAGTGATCACGGCCGAGCGTCTCGACGGTGAGCGCGAAATTCCCGGGTCTGCGCGTCCAGGTGACGGCGGCGTAGAGCGTATTGGCCGGCACTGCCGGCAGGCGCTTGTCGCTGCTCGCCACGGCCTCGATCCAGGTGTAGGCGAGGCGCGCCTGCAGTGACGGCGCGGGCGCGGCCAGCAATGAAAGCTCCGCGCCCTTGCGTTGGGTGCCGCTGATGTTCCTGTACACGTTGCGGCCGCCCGAGCTCGATTGCACCGCCAACTCGTCGCGGGTGTCGATGTAGAAGCCGGCCAGCGTGGCCCGCACACGCGCGCTTTCGGTCTTGAGGCCGAGCTCATAGTTGTCGCTGCGCGCGGGCTGTAGCGCGAGGTTCAGGCCCGGCAGGCTCCCGTCCGTGGAGCGGTAGGCCAGCTCGTTCAAGGTAGGCGTTTCAAATCCCTTGCCGTAGGCGCCGTAGAGATTCACGCCGGGGGCCATGCGCCAGGTGAGCCCGGCCACCGGCGTCAGCGCGTTGTAGCGGACATGGCTTTCGGCACTGCCCGTTGCGCTGGCCAAGTGATTTTCGTTCGATACATCCACCAGGCTGTTGCGCACGCCGACCACCGCGAGCAAGGGCCCGCGAGTATCCCATTGCGCCTGCAGGTATTCGTCCAGGTCGTACACCCGGTTGCTCTCGTCGCGTCGCAAATCGCCCTGCACGCCGAGCTGGTCGCCGACAAAATTCAGGTAGCCCTTGCGCGTCTCGTCAAGATCGTCGTAGCTGGCGCCGCCCGTCAGTTGCAGCAACCCCCCGGCCAACGCGTACTGCCCGGTGAAATGCAGGTCGCCGCCGCCGTAATTGCGGTCCAGGTCGATCACGCCGCCCGCATGCGTCGGCCGCAACAGTTCGACGGCGCGCGGAATCGCCTGGAATTGCGTAGTATGCCGGTGGCCGCCGTAGACCATGCCGGTCAGGGCGCCGGCGGTGCGGTAGTCGCGTTGGTAGGTGACGCCCGCCTGCTCCTGGCTGATCGATTTGCGGGTGTTGTAGGCCAGCGCGTTGGTGCCGGCCTGCTGCGGATCGGCGGTGAGCTGCGCGCGCGTGAGCCCGAGCGGGTCCTGGGCGTCCGGCATGTCGATGGCATTGACGACCAGCGTGAGTTTCGAGCGCTCGTCGGGTTGCCACCGGGCCTTGGCGTTGAGGGTGTTGCGTTCGGCGGCACTGTGATCGCGATAGCCGTCCGTGGCGAAGTGCGCCGCGTCGACCACCAGGTTCACGCCGCCGGGCTGGCCCATGGCCTTGAGCGCATAGCGCTGGGTGCCCAGGCTCCCGGCTGCCGCGGTCGCCTCGACACGTGCCGTGGCCGGCGCGTCTTCGGTGAAGATCGCGATCACGCCGCCGGATGAATTGCCGTACAACGACGAGAATGGTCCGCGCAGCACCTCGATGCGATCGGCGGATCCCAGGTCGAAGTGCGAGAGCTGCCCCTGGCCGTCGGGCATCGTCGCAGGGATGCCGTCGGTGTACAGGCGCACGCCGCGCACGCCGAAGCTCGAGCGCGCGCCGAAGCCGCGTACCGATATCTGCAGGTCCTGGGCGTAATTCTGGCGCGATTGCGCGTTGACGCCCGGCAGCGCAGCGAGTGACTCGGACAGATTGACCTGCAGCTGGCCCTGCCGGAGCTGCAGTTGCCCGAGCTCATCGACCGACATCGGCAGATCCGCGCTGGATTCCGCTACGCGCGGGCCAGTGATCACAACCGTATCAGGTATCCCGCCGGCATGAGCCAACGCGCACAACCAGGCGGCTGCGCACGAGCACGCCGCGGCAAGCCACGGGCGCAACCCGGACGGGCTATGCCAGCTGCTTTTCAAGCTGGTCCAGGACCTGGTAGCAGGGCAGGACCTGGGCGACGCTGGCATTGGGTTCACGGCCTTCGCGAATTGCGCTGAAGAACTCCCGGTCCTGGAGCTCGATGCCATTCATCGAGACATCCACCTGGGAGACGTCGATGGTCTCGCCCTTGCCATTCACCAGTTCATCGTAGCGCGCGATGTAGGTACCGTTGTCGCAGATGTACCGGAAGAACGTTCCCAAAGGCCCATCATTGTTGAATGACAGCGACAGCGTGCAGATCGCGCCGCCGGCACTGCGCAGCTGGATGGACATGTCCATGGCGATGCCGAGCGTCGGATAGTACGGCCCTTGCAGGGCATTGGCCTTCACTGTCGCCTCGCCGGTCTGGTATTGGAACAGGTCGACCGTGTGCGCCGCGTGGTGCCAGAGCAGGTGATCCGTCCACGTTCGCGGCTGACCCAGCGCGTTGAGATTCTGGCGCCGGAAGAAGTACGTCTGCACATCCAGCTGCTGGATGCGCAGCTCGCCGCGGGCGATGCGCTGATGCATCCATTGATGGGAGGGATTGAAGCGCCGGGTGTGCCCGACCATGCATACGAGCCCGGAAGCCCGTTGCAGCCCGGCAACCGCGCTGGCATCCGCCCAACGGTCGGCCAGCGGTATTTCTACCTGCACATGCTTGCCGGCGCGCAGGCACTCGAGCGCCTGCGCCGCGTGCAGCTGCGTGGGCGTACAAAGAATCGCCGCCGCGACGCCCGGTCGCGCCAGGGCCTCGCCGAGTTCGGTGGTGGCATGCGGGATGCCGTATTTCGCAGCGACGGCGCGCGTCGCCTCGGGGTCGCGACCGACCACGCTGACGACCTCGATGCCGCCGATCTGCTTGATGGCGTCCAGATGCTTCTGGCCGAAGGCGCCAGCGCCAGCGATGACTATTTTCAAGGCATATCTTCCAGGATCAGGTGTCCCAGCGCCGTATTGGAAGCCGGGACGTGATAGAAACGATGCGTCGTGCGCACTCGGGCACTGAGTGCCCCGCGCATGACCAACCACATGACCAGTTCGATGCCCTCGGAGCCGGCCTCGCGTACGTAGTCGATGTGCGGCATCATCGCCAGCTGCTCCGGTTCGGTAATGAGCTGATCGATGAAGCGCTGATCAAACTCACGGTTGATGAGGCCAGCACGCATACCCTGCAATTGGTGGCTCATGCCGCCGGTGCCCCAGACCTGCACCTTGAGGTCTTCATCATAGGTCCCGATGGCCTGACGCAGCGCCTGGCCGAGCCGATAGCAGCGCATGCCCGAGGGCGGCGGATACAGCACGACGTTGACCGCGAATGGAATCACGCGGCACGGCCAGGCTTGCGGCTGGCCGAACATCAGGGACAAGGGCACGGTCAGCCCGTGGTCGACCTCCATCTTGTTCATGATCGTCAGGTCAAAATCTGCCTGGATCAGTGATTGCGCGATATGGGCGGCCAGCTCGGGATGACCGACGACTTCAGGTACCGGCCGCGGGCCCCAGCCTTCATCAGCCGGCGCGAATGTTTCTGCGCAGCCAATGGCGAAGGTGGGCACGATATCCGGGCTGAACGCCGAGGCGTGATCGTTGTAGACAAGAAACACGACATCGGGCCGGTTGGCGGCGATCCAGCGTTTGGAGAAGTCAAAACCCGCGAATACCGGAACCCAATAGGGCTCGAGCGTCTTGCCCAGGTCGATGGCGGCGCCGATGACGGGCACGTGCGACATGGTCAGGCCGGCGGTGACGCGGGCCATCAGGGCTTCTCACCAATATATCGGTTGCCGTCGGGTGAGCGGCCACCGTCCAGCATCATCTGCGCATACGCCTCCTGGCTCATGCCGGTCATGCTGGCGGCGGCATACCGGTAGCTGAGGCCATCGCAGGAGAAAATCTTCGCCAGGAAGTAGATGTTGCCACCCAGCGAGATCATGCGGTTGTAATCGCGCGCGAGCACCGCCTGCTTCTGCGCTTCGCTCATCGGCCACTCGTCGAGGTAGGCGCGTTCCCCGGCCTTGAAGCGCGCACGGTTGTCCGCTTTCATCAGCGACATGCAGAAGGAGTTGAGATGGTAGCCGCGACGTGACTGATCGGCATCGAAGATCGTCGTGCCGGGAACGTCCAGATAGGGTTTCTGCAGCGCCATATGTAGTGAATTCTAGTGTGCCCAGTAGAGTTGCAGGGGATTTTCCACCAGCAGCCGCCGCTGCAGTGCCGCCGTAGGGGCGATGCGCGGAATGAAATCGACCAGCACGCCGTCGTCCGGCATGTAGCTCTTGAGGTTCGGGTGGGGCCAGTCGGTGCCCCAGAGCACGCGCTCCGGGAACTGCTCGACGATGAGCCGTGCGAACGGCACGACGTCGTCATAACCGGGCGGACCCGCCACCGACAGGCGCTCGGGGCAGGTCACTTTGCACCAGATATCCGGCCGGGCACGCATCAACTTCACGAACAGTGCAAACTCGGGACCATCGACCGGCTTGGTCACATTGGGCCGGCCCATGTGATCCACGACCAGCGGCACGGGGAGCGATACGAAGAAATCAAACAGCTCCGGCAGGTCGAGCGCCTCGAAATAGATGACGATGTGCCAGCCCAGGGGAGCGACGCGCCGGGCGATGCGCTCGAGTACGGCGCGCGGTGGCGTATCAACAAGCCGCTTGACGAAATTGAAACGCACACCGCGCACCCCGGCGGCGTCCAGCTGGTCTAGCTCGGCATCACTGACGGTTTCGCCCACGGCGGCGACGCCGCGGGCATTGCCGTTGGCTGAGTGGAGCGCGTCGACGACGGCTCGATTATCGGTGCCGTGGCAGGTCGCCTGGACGATGACATTGCGCGTAAATCCCAGGCGGTCGCGCAGCTGCCAGAGCTTTTCCTTCGACGCGTCGCAAGGCGTGTATTTACGCTCGGGGGCGAACGGGAAACGCGCGCCGGGGCCAAACACGTGACAGTGCGCATCCACGGCGCCTGCCGGCAGCACGAATCGCGGCCGTGAGGGATTGGGGTGGTAAGGCAGCCAGTCCGCATCCATGACGAACGGCCCGGAAGTGCCACCGCTGGCGAAAGACGCCGCGAGCGCTGCGCGCAGTCCGCTCACAATCCCCGCGCCGTCAATTGCCCATCGAGCCGGGGGAATATGCGGCGCGCGTTGAGCTCGAAGATGCGGCGCTTGTCCGCTTGGCTAAGCGGCAGCGCGTCGATGTAGCGCTTCGTATCGTCAAAGTAGTGACCCGTCTCCGGATCGATGCCACGCACGGCGCCAAGCATTTCGGATCCGAAGACGATGTTGTCCAGGTCGATCACGCGCACCAGCAAATCTATGCCGGGCTGGTGGTACACGCAGGTATCGAAGTATACGTTGCGCATGACGTGACCGCGCAGCGGCGGGCGCTTGAGCATATCGGCGAGACCCCGGTACCGGCCCCAGTGGTAGGGCACGGCCCCACCGCCGTGTGGAATAATAAACCGCAACGTCGGAAAGTCTGCGAACAGATCGCCCTCGATGAACTGCATGAAGGCGGTAGTGTCAGCGTTTATATAGTGGGCGCCGGTGGCATGAAAGTTGGGATTGCACGACGCCGATACGTGCACCATCGCCGGCACGTCCAGCTCGACCATCTTTTCGTAGAACGGATACCAATGCCGATCGGTGAGCGGCGGCGAGCGCCAATAGCCGCCCGAAGGATCGGGGTTGAGGTTGCAGCCGACACATCCCAGTTCGCGCACGCAACGCTCGAGCTCGGCGACCGAGTTGGCGATCGGCACGGCCGGTGACTGCGGCAGCTGGCACACACCGGCGAAATTCGTGGGGTAGAGGTCGACCACCCGCTTGATGAGCTCATTGCAGGCCCGGGTCCAGGCCAAAGATACCGCTTCATTACCCACGTGGTGGGCCATGGCCGAAGCGCGTGGCGAGAATATCGTGAGGTCCGCGCCACGCTCGCGCTGCAACTTCAGCTGGTTCGATTCAATCGACTCCCGGATCGCGTCGTCGCTGATCTGCCCGAGCCGGGGCGCGGGCAGCGCCGGGTTGTCGAGCCAGGCGAGTTGCTGGTCGCGGAACTTTTGGTGGGCAGCGGGCGCCGTTGTGTAGTGCCCGTGGCAATCGATGATCAGCATGATTCAGGGTCCGTGCCAGGCGGTATGGGGCACATAGACTTCGCCACTCATCAATTTACGCGCGGTACGCAGCAGCGCCGCGCGCTGCACGGTCAGCGATCCGCCATCGATCGTGACGTCGATGTTCACGGTGAAGAATCCGGTCGGGTGCTCAATGTCGAGCCGGTGTGCGCCGCCGGCGCCGTCAAGCCCTGCCAGCTGTGCCGCCACGGAACCCGGCAACACGCAGGCCGTGGCGACGCTCACGGCGCCGAGCACGCCGATGGCCTCGTGCACCCGGTGGGGAATGAAGGTGCGCGTATTGAGAGCGCCACCATGGAGCGGCGCGGAAACCAGCGACATCTTCGGGACGGTTTTCTTCGCGACATCACCCAGGTTCATGCGCGGCCCGAGCGCCAGGCGAATGCGTTCCACGCGTGCCTTCAATGCGCTGTCGGCTTCGAGCTCCGCGGGGCTTTCGGCTCCCGTCTTGCCAAGGTCCGCAGCGCGCAGGATCACCACCGGCATGCCGTTATCGATGCAGGTGACTTCGATGCCATCGACACGATCGACGGCCTGCCCGGTGGGCAGGAGGGCGCCGCAACTGGAGCCCGTGACATCGAGAAAATCAATGGGAATCGCGGCCGCCGACCCCGGAACGCCGTCAATGC
>JAYTXT010000137.1:0-4189 GCA_043742765.1 Gammaproteobacteria bacterium
TTCCGCGGCAATCCTGGCCTGACTCCGGCCAACCAGGATGTCGTCGTCGGCAGCGGGTACTGAGGTTGCGGTCGCGCCGCTGGTCACTCAGGCCGGCGGCGCGACCCGGACGACCTACCTAGCCCGCGTTCGTCCCCGTCGGAAATGCGGCGATGAATTCGCGGTGCATTTGCAGTGGAGCATTGTCCGGTCGGGCTGCCGCGATCTGCGCAGCCCGGTATCCGGAGGCAATATCCAGGACCCGGACGGCGCGCCCGGCTACCGTAAATCGGGCCCGCCATTCCTTGACGGCGAGCCGCAGCGTGTCGCCCTCGCGCTTGATGCGCCGGTAGGGGTGCGGCTCAGGTCCCAGCGCGAGCGTGTCGCGAATGCGCTGCTGGATGGCGAGGCCCGTGCGTGCCTCGATCCAGTCTGCCTGCGCGACGGCCAGTGAATCCATCGTTACCGTGTAGCCCGCGAGCGGATCGATGGGCGCGGCGCCAGAGCCAGCCAGGCCCGCATCCGCCGCTCCTTCGAGCCAGCCGCTCCTGGCTCCGGGATAGGCATCCGTGTAGGCGACATAGGGTTTGATGTCGAGCACTGGCGTGCCATCGATCATGTCGACGCCGCCGAGGTGCAGCGTCAGACCGTCGATGCGCTCGAGACGCACGGCGGACAGGCCAAGCGCGTTGGGGCGGTGCGGCGACCGGGTCGAGAAGGCGCCCTTGCGTCCGGAGGTGCTGCGCGGCGGTAGCACCTTGGGGCGCCACCCCGGGTTGAGGTGGAACCAGAAAATCACCCAGATGAACTCCCAGCCGGCCAGGTCATCCAATGCGTGTTCGAAGTTCCTGCCGGGCAGCAGTTCGATCCGCCCATGTGCGCCAGTAGCGGCCGCGGGCTGCCGCGCGGCCTCGGCCTTGGATTCGAGCGCAGTGCGCACGAAGCCGATCGGTTCGAGCATCAGGCGGTCGATGGTGCGATGGTCGGGTGGCACGCGCGGATTGTACGTGGCCGCAGATGTCGACGGAGGGTCGGGGTGGGTTCGAATTTCATGTCTCCGGCGCGGTTTCGTGGGAAAATTTGCACAGGCAGGGGCGAAATACATCGACGGGGGATTGCATGAAATACCTTATCGCGACGATCGCAGGCGCGGCAGTGCTCAGCGCCTGTGGGCAGAATGCTCCGTCTACACAGACCCCGGCCGGCGCGTCAGCTGCCCCTCTTGGCTCCGGCATCGAACTGCAGTACGTGGATGCCAGCGTGCGTCCGCAGGACGATTTCTACCGGCACGTCAATGGCAAATGGCTGGCGAGCTTCCAGATTCCGGCCGACAAGAGCAGTTACGACCCGTGGGACAAGCTGATCGACGACGCCCGGCAGCAGGCGCGCGACATCATCGAGGGCCTGCAGAAGCAGGTCGACCCGGCGGACCTGGACCAGCAGAAGATCGCCGACCTTTACACCAGTTTCATGGATGAGGCCGCGGTCGAGAAACTGGGCGTGACGCCGCTCACAAAGCAATTCGCGGCCATCGAAGCGCTCGCCGACAAACAGGAAATCCCGGCGCTGATCGCGCAGTTCAACCGCATTGGCGTCACCGCGCCGTTCTCGCCCTACGTGCACCAGGACGCGAAGGACGCGACGAAATACGTGTTTGATCTGGGCCAGGACGGCCTCGGGCTCCCCGACCGCGACTACTACCTGCAAAACGACGCCAAGCTCAAGGAGGCGCGCGAGAAGTACCTAAAGCACGTCGGGAAGATGCTGCAGCTCGCGGGTGACGCTAACGCCATGGCCAAAGCACAGGACATCATGGCCCTGGAAACCCGTCTGGCAAAGGTGCAGTGGACCAAGGTGGCCAATCGCGACCCGGTCAAGACCTACAACAAGTATGAGTTCGCCAGGCTGGCGAAACTGGCCCCGGGCTTTGACTGGCCGGCTTACCTCGCCGGTTCCGGCGTGCAGGGCGCGACCGACTACCTGGTGATCAGGCAGCCGGGCTACATCACGAGTTTCGCCGGGATCCTGGCCGGCACCCCGTTGCCGGTGTGGAAGGCCTATTTTCGCTGGCACCTGCTGAGCGACCTGTCGTCGTATCTGTCAAAGGCCTTCGTCGACGAGAATTTCAGCTTCTACGGCACGGCGCTCAGCGACATCCCGCAGAATCGCCCGCGGTGGAAGCGCGGGGTCGGATTCGTGGAGAAATCGATCGGCGAGGGGCTGGGCAAGATCTATGTGGCGCGATTCTTCCCGCCGGAATCCAAGGCGCGCATGGATCAGCTGGTGAAGAACCTGCTGGCAGCCTATCGCGAGGATATCGACAAGCTGGACTGGATGAGTCCGGAAACCCGCAGGAAGGCGCAGGAGAAACTCGCAAAGTTTACGCCCAAGATTGGCTATCCCGTGACCTGGCGCGATTACAGCGCGCTCACCACCTCCCGCGATGACCTGATGGGCAACGTACTGCGGGCACATGAGTTCGAGTACAACCGCAACCTCAAGAAACTCGGCAAGCCGATCGATCGGAACGAGTGGTTCATGACCCCGCAAACGGTCAATGCCTACTACAACCCGGAAATGAACGAAATCGTGTTTCCTGCCGCGGTATTGCGGCCGCCGATGTTCAATCCGGCCGCGGATGACGCCGTCAATTATGGCGGCATCGGCGCGGTGATCGGCCACGAGATCAGCCACGGGTTTGATGACGAGGGGAGCCAGTACGACGGCGACGGTAACCTGCTCGGTACACCCGGCTGGTTCACGCCCGATGACTACAAGCGCTTCAAGGCGAAGACCAAGGTGCTGGTGGGCCAGTATTCCGCTCGTGAGCCGGTAGCGGGCTTCCACGTCAATGGCGAGCTGACGCTGGGCGAGAACATCGCCGACAACTCCGGTATCGCCATCGCCCACAAGGCCTACCGGATATCACTGGGCGGCAAGAGCGCTCCTGTGATCGACGGACTGACGGGCGACCAGCGATTCTACATGGGCTTTACACACGTGTGGATGCAGAAGATCCGCACCAACGAGGCGATCCTGGAGATGAAGACCGACCCCCATTCGCCCGAATCACTTCGTGGCCAGTTGCCGCTGATGAACCAGAGCGCGTTCTACCAGGCCTTCGGCGTCAAGCCGGGCGATGGCATGTACCTGTCGCCGGAGCAGCGCGTCAGCCTTTGGTAGCCTGGCCCTTGGGCTGCTCGATCATGAGGTGGCGGAGGTTTTCGGTGCGGCCGAGATCGCCGTGCGTGGCGACCCGGCGCAGCAGCACTTCCGCGTCGGCGATGGGAAGCGGGCGACTGAACAGATACCCCTGCGCCGATTCACACTCCTGCTCCTGCAGGTAGAGCATCTGGTTGAAGGTCTCGACGCCCTCGGCGACCACGCCGATGCCGAGCGTGCGCGACATCTTGATGATTGCGCTCGCGATCGAGCGGTCGCGTACTTCCGACTCGAGATTGCTCACGAACGAACGATCGACCTTGAGCCGATCGACGGCCAGGTGACGGAGCCGCCCGAGGCTCGAATAGCCAATGCCAAAGTCGTCGATCGCCAGCGTCACGCCGACCGCGCGCAGGCTCTTCAGCGTCTTCTCGGCCCAGGCTTCATCGCGCATCACGACTGTCTCGGTAATCTCGAGTTCGATCCACCTGGGCTCGAGGCCCGTTTCCTGCAGGACGCGCGCCACCAGCTCCGGGAAGTCGCGCTGCAGGAACTGTGTGCCCGAGACATTGACCGCAATGTGCCCGAAGGGCAGGTTCTGGTCGCGCCATTGTCGCGCCTGCGCGCAGGCGCTGCGCAGCACCCACTCGCCGATCGGGATGATCAGGCCCGTGTCCTCGGCGATCTCGATGAATTCCAGCACTGGCACTGAGCCCAGTTCCGGGTGCGTCCAGCGCAGCAGTGCTTCGAGCCCGGACAGTTGCCCCGAGGCGAGTGCGAACTGAGGCTGGTAATGCAGACTGAATTCCTGCCGCTCCAGCGCGCCGCGCAGTTTCCCCTCGAGTGTCAGGCGGCGCAGGGCGCCGTCGCTCATGGCCGCGTCATAATGCGCCCAGGCGCCGTGGCCGCGGCGTTTCGAGAAGTACATCGCCAGATCGGCATTGTGCAGCAGCGTGCCCGCATCGACCCCGTCATCGGGGCTGACGGCGATACCGACGCTGGGTGTGACGACGATGTCGTGGTGACCCAGGCGCACCGGCCGCTGCAA